>NZ_JBFUPL010000017.1:0-85558 GCF_041355235.1 Rhizobium sp. RCC_161_2
CTCGATCAAGTCAACACCAACTCTGTAAAAATTCTGACATTTTTATAACTAATTGATTTTACAAAGGGATTTGTCGATCAACAGGGAAGTTGTTCGCTTACTTAGGTCGAGGCTGTGGAAAATCTTGTCCAACTGGTCAAAATTTTCGATTTGCAGCAGCCGAAAGACCGTTCGCAGCCTTTGAAAGGGCGGCGCGGCGCGCTTCCCACCGCCAGATCATAACATTCACCCCCTTTGCCGGAGCGTGCTGGATGACCTGGTCACCGCAAGGGCTTGTAAAAAACGGTATTCCATAAGGAATTTCTGTTATATAAGTGAGGTGGGAGGACATCATGGATACAACAAGCTCAAAGAGCATCGTCGAAGTCAGTGTCGATAGCGCCGCCGGACGGAAGGCGCTCGGTATCATGAACATGCGTCAGGCGCTGGAACTGCCTGACCTGCCGAGCCTGACCTATACCCATCCGGATCCGCGAAAGGCCGCCGCAGGGGTCGTCGTCAGCCGTCGGGAGTTGGAACGCTTCCTGACCTGCCATTGAGCGCTGATGCGCAGATGGCCCAAGTCGCGCATCAGCGCGACCCCTTTGTCGCGCGCTATTTCAAGCGGCAATCCGATCGCTCGCCGCAAGCGGCAGCAATATGATGGCATCAAGCCCGCCGCCGTTACGATCCTCCAGGCATAGCGCACCATTATGTGTATCAAGAATCTGCCGGACGATCGTCAATCCGAGACCACTTCCCCCGAGGTCGCGATTGCGCGATTCCTCCAGCCGGATGAAAGGTTCGAGCACATCCTTGCGCCGCTCTGCCGGAATGCCCGGACCACGGTCGCCGATGACGACGGCGGCATGATCGCCACGACGCTCGACACTGACATCGGCACGGGCGCCATAGCGCAGCGCATTGTCGATCAGATTGTCCACCACTCTCGCCAGCGCCGTCTGCGGTATCGTCACCGCCAGTTCTCGTCCGAGCGGTGAAAACGAGACGAGGCCCTGCGCATCCTGACGCTCGGCGACCAGGGTGCTAACGGCACCGTCGAGATCAGTGATATCTCTCCCCGCGGAAACGACGGTGCTACGGGCAAAGCCCAGCGCCTCCTCGACAAGGCGTTGCATGGCCTCGACATCGGCAATCGCCCGCTCACGATGCGGCGTATCCGGCATCAGCTCCATGCGCAGACGGAAACGGGTGAGATAGGTCCTCAGATCATGAGAGATGGCGCCGAGGATCAGGGTGCGGTTGTTGACAAGTGCGGCGATGCGCAACTGCATGCCGTTGATGGCGCGGATCAGCAAACGCAGCTCGCAGGCACCGCGCTCGGGAATATTGATCGGCTGCAGACCCTTGCCGATGGAGTTGACGGTACGCGACAATCGCGTCAGCGGCCGGGTTTCTCGCGCCACGGCGGCAATGGCAATCACCGCAACCAGCACACCGAGAAGGCCGGCAATGAAGCCCACGGGGACACCGCGCAGTCGCACGGTCGGCGTATCGGCCAGGCTGAAGACGGCAACCTTACCCCCGGCAATGCCGATCGACACTTCGATCGTCCGGTCGGGAGCGCCGACCGAAAACCAGCCCTGCGGCCGTTCGGGGAGCGAGCGCAGGCTGAAGTAGCGGTCGCCAAGCGCGATGCCGGCAAGTTCGCGAGCCAGTTTACGACCAAGAGTCGGGTCGGCCGCGTCCTCGTTTTTCGTAGGCGGCGCACCGTCGACCAGACGCAGCTCCAGACCGATCGCATTCAGAGTCAGCACCGCTTGCTCCCGCGCCTCGGGCGGGACGACATCAAGAAAGCGCACCGCCGACATGATCTGCGTCGCCCGCGATAGCTGGTGGTTGAGCGGCGAGTCCGGTTTTAAACTGGCGGCAACGAGGGCAGCAAGCTGGATGAGGAACAGCGCCACGGCAACGATCATGATGATGCGCGAAACGAGACCGAGTTTCAGCATGGCTCAGACATCCCTTACTTCGGCGGTCAACAGGTAGCCGGCATTGCGCACCGTGGTGATCAGCTGCGCGCCGTCCGGCAAATACTGCGCCAGCTTGGTACGCAGCCGCGAGACGGTCACGTCGATGGTGCGATCGAAGGGATCGGCGCCGCGCCCGCGCGTCCAGTCGAGCAATTGGTCACGCGACAGCACCCGGCGCGGCCGCTCGAGGAAGCAGACGAGCAGGTCGAACTCGGCGGTCGTCAGCCGCAACGGGCCTTCGCCTTCCATCTCGATCGCTCGGCCGTCGAGATCGACGATCAGACCGGCGAAGCTCTTGCGCCGCCGCGGGCCGCTCGGCTCTTCCGATCGCTCCGGCCCGACCCTGCGCAGGATGGCCCGGATGCGCGCCAGGAGCTCACGCGGATTGAAGGGCTTGCCGAGATAATCGTCTGCGCCCATCTCCAGGCCGAGAATGCGGTCGATATCCTCCGACTTCGCCGTCAGCATCAGGATCGGCACGCGGCTGCGCGCCCGGATGCGGCGGCAGGCCGACAGGCCGTCCTCGCCCGGCAGCATCAGATCGAGAATGATGAGATCGGGAAAGCCCCTGGCAAGCGCGCGATCCATGGCGGCGGCGCTTTCGACCGCCTCGACGGCAAAATCCTCGCGGCTGAGGAACTCCTCGAGAAGTGCTCTTATTTCACGGTCGTCCTCGACCAATAGCAGCGATGCGGAAGCCATGACACATCCATGCGAGGCAAAGGGCGTCTTTGACAACAGGGAAACGACCGGCGTTACAAACTGTAACAAATTTCCGCCTTTCTGAAAAATCCAGGAAACAGACGCCAGGCAGGTTGATCGCCGTCCCTCCGGAGCGAGGGGGCGACACCGGCCCCGATGTCGCCCTACCCGACCCCATCGCCGCTCCGGTTCTCCGACAGGGCTCGTGTCGACAAGGCGCGAGCCCTCGCCTGCCATCCTACATTTCCCCATTCTGGGATTTGCGTCGTGGCGATCCTCATGCGAAAGGATTGGCATCGTCGGGCTGGCGCGCCTGACCATGGCGACACAAGGACGAGACAAGGGTGAGCCAAAGGCATTCTCCGCAAAGATCACGCAAGCCGGCAAAGGGCCAGCAGGAGAGCGACGGCAAACGCGTGACCTTGCCGCGAGCGCTGTCGAAGCTCGGCTATTGCTCGCGCACACAGGCGGAGGCGCTGATTGCGGCCGGCCGCGTGACGGTCGACGGCCGGGAGATCACCGATCCCACGGCCTGGATCGATCTCGACCGCGCGCGGATCGCCGTCGACGGCGAGGCGATATCCGCTGAAAAGAAACTCTATTTCATGCTGAACAAGCCGCGCGGGCTGGTGACGACGCGCGACGATCCCGAAGGGCGTCCGACGGTCTATGATTGTCTCGGGGACATCGACGCCCGGCATCTGGCGCCGGTCGGGCGGCTGGACAAGGCAAGCGAAGGGCTGCTTCTCTTTACCAATGATACCGTGCTGGCGCAGGCGCTGCTCGATCCCATCAGCCATGTAGGCAAGATCTATCATGTCCAGGTCAACACCATTATGGAGCAGGAGCTGCTGGACCGGATGGAGCGCGGTGTGATCGATGACGGCGAGCTTTTGACCGCGACCGCGGCCAGCCTGCTGCGCAGCGGCGAGCGCAACGGCTGGATCGAGGTCGAGCTTAAGGAGGGCCGCAACCGGCAGATTCGCCGGATGCTGGAGGTGCTCGGCGTCGAGTGCCTGCGGCTGGTGCGCGTCGCCTTTGGCGATATCGCGCTCGGCGATCTTCCAAAGGGCGCGGTGAGAGCATTGACGGAGGCGGAGGTTCTCGGGCTTCGCCGGCGTGCCGGCATGGAAAAGACCGGACGCAACGGAACGAAGGCGGGACGCAATGCAACCCCATGATTTCTGGCAGGAGCTTCATCCGCCGCGGAGCTTTCCGACATCGGGCGAATTTCGCGATATCTACGTTGCGGAACTGCCCGACGGACGGCAATTGCGCCTGCCGATCCGCGTGCTGGCCGATGGGAAGAATGCGCTGGCGTCGCTGATTATCAATCAGGCCAGCTTTTCCGTGCAGGAGGCGCTGGCGCAAGCGCTGGCGGAACGCATCGCGGCCCATGATGTCGACGTCGTCGCCGGCCTGCCGACGCTCGGGCTGACATTGGCAAGCGCGGTCGCCCGGGCGCTCGGCCATGAGCGCTATGTGCCGCTCGGAACCTCGCGCAAGTTCTGGTACCGCGAGGAGCTGTCGGTGTCGCTGTCCTCGATCACCACGCCAAACCAGGAGAAGCGTCTTTATATAGACCCGCGCATGCTGCCGCTGTTGCAAGGGAAGCGAGTGGCGCTGATCGATGACGTCATTTCCAGCGGCGCCTCGATCGTCTCGGGCCTGGAGCTTTTGAGCGCATGCGCCATCGAACCCTTGGTCATCGGTGCCGCCATGCTGCAATCCGAGCGTTGGCGAGAACGGGTCGATGCATCGGGCAAGATATGGAGCGAGCGGATCGTCGGCGTGTTCTCGACACCGATCCTCCAAAAGGTTGAAGATGGCGGCTGGCGCCGGCCCTGATCGCCTGGTTCCGGATTTGAGGCCGCACTTTACTTGACATCGGCGGAGCACAAATTAAGGGTCCAGTCATGAAGCGTCCGCAGGGCGGATGCACGAGCCTGCTGGTGACCGTGTTGCGAATTCTCTCCGAAGCCCATTTTCCGGAACTGCCCAATTATTACCGCGGCAAGGTGCGTGAGAATTACGACCTGCCGGACGGCAGCCGCATCATCATCAGCACCGACCGGCTGAGCGCCTTCGACCGCATCCTCACCTGCATTCCGTACAAGGGCCACGTGCTGACGCAGACGGCACGCTATTGGTTCGAGGCGACCAAGGACATCTGCCCAAACCATGTCATCGCCTATCCCGACCCGAACGTCGTTGTCGGCAAGCGGCTCGACATCCTGCCGGTGGAAGTCGTCGTGCGCGGCTATCTCGCCGGCACCACCGGTACCTCGATCCTGACACTCTATAAGAAGGGTCAGCGCGAGATGTACGGCATCACGCTGCCGGACGGCATGCGCGACAACCAGATCCTGCCGACGCCGATCATCACGCCGACCAGCAAGGAATTCGACGGCGGCCATGACGAGCCGCTGACGCCGGCGCAGATCGTCGAGGGCGGGCTTCTGACAAGTGAGCAATGGCAGACCCTGTCGGACTATGCGCTGGCCTTGTTTGCGCGCGGTCAGGAAATCGCCAGCAAGCGGGGGCTGATCCTCGTCGACACCAAATATGAATTCGGCACCGATGAAAACGGCACCATCATCCTCGCCGACGAGATCCATACCCCGGACAGCAGCCGCTACTGGCTGGCCGACAGCTACCAGGACAGTTTCGACAAGGGCGCCCGCCCCGCAAGCTTCGACAAGGATTTCGTCCGCGCCTGGGTGGCTGAACGCTGCGATCCCTATAAGGACGAGATTCCGGAGATCCCGCTCGATCTCGTCGAGCAGACTTCGAAAGTTTATATCAGCGCTTACGAGGCGATCACGGGCACACCTTTCGTTCCCGACGACCGCGGCGCAACACCGCGCGACCGGGTTCGCGCAAGCCTCCAGCGCTATTTCTAAGCGCTGGCGGATCGTCGTTGCGACCGCGCCTCAGGCAAGGGGCCGCCCCAAAGTTGCATATGGCGCCAAATTCAAGGCTCCTCACCGCTCTAGGTAGCGGTCGGTAGGGTATGCTTTTTGCAACACTTTATAATTTTTTTACCAAAAGCCTGATATTTGGCACGATCCCCCATATGTTCGCCGACGAGAAATGGCAAAAGGCACTGTGCTATTGCAAAACTCGTTGCTAGATTGGCGCCGACTGCTTCGGGCCATTTGTTGTATTGCGTAGGCAGGAGCGCCGACACATATGGGGTCACGTTGACCCCGTTAATATAGTGATCATGTAAATTGAATTGTGGGATAATGTGATGGTATCCATTCGTACTGCCGCCCCCGCCCTGCTTCTTCTCCTAGCAGGTTGCGTCAGCGGCCCCGATCATAAGCCACCGGAAATGCCCCTCCCGGCCAAGTTCTCGGAGGGCGGTACGAAAATCAACGGTGATCTGGCCGGCTCCAAATGGTGGACCGCCTTCGGTGACGCGAAACTGACTGCGTTTGCCGAACAGGGACTTGCCGAAAATCTTAACATCCTGCAGGCGCTGGAACGCATCAATCAGGCACAAGCTGCGGTCGTTACAGCCGGTGCCGGCGGACTGCCGAGCCTTACGGCTTCCGGCGACCATACGACCAGCGGCCAGAAGGGCAGCCTGCGTACGCAGAGCGAAACGCAAAACACCACCACTGGCGGAGCTTCAGCCTCGTGGCTGCTCGACCTCTGGGGTCAGTATCGCCGTGCCAAGGAAGGCGCCGTCGCATCGCTCGACGCGGCCTATTCCAGCGTCGATGCCGCTCGCCTGACCTATCTGCAGGATCTGGCCAACAGCTATGTCAACGCCCGTTATTACCAGACGCTTGTCTCGATCGCGCAGGAAAACCTGAAGTCTCGCCGCGATACGCTCTCGCTGACCAAGTTCCAGCTCGACGCCGGTGCCGCTTCCCGTCTTGACGTGGTTCAGGCTGAAGGCCTCGTCAATTCGACGCTGTCGACCATTCCGGGTTTCGAGATCAGCTATCGTCAGCAGGTACATCACATTGCGACGCTGCTGAACGTGTCGTCGGCAACCGTGATCGCGCAGATGCAGGGCGGCGGCAAGCAGCCGGTGTTCCGTGGCCGCGTCAATTCCGGCGTTCCGGCCGATCTCATTCGCAACCGTCCCGACATTCGCGTCGCCGAACGCAATCTTGCCTCGGCAACGGCTCAGATCGGCGTGGCGGAAGCACAGCTGTTCCCGACGATCACGCTCAGCGGCGCTATCTCGCCGTCTTATGTCCACACTTCGTCGAGGAGTGGCAGCCTGACGACCTGGTCGTTCGGCCCGACCCTGACACTGCCGATCTTCGATGGCGGCGCGCTCCGTGCCAACGTCAAGACCGCCGAATCGTCGAGCCGCGAACAGTATATCGTCTGGCAGCAGACGGTGCGGTCGGCTGTCGAAGAGGTCGAAAACGCCCTGTCCGCCGTCAGCCGCGATGCTCAGACGGTCGCGGCGCTGCGCGCGCAGGTGAAGTCCTACCAGGAAGCCCTGCAGCTCTCGACGGCAAGCTATAAGGACGGCGCGTCCTCGCTGCTCGACGTTCTCGACGCTCAGCGTAACGTGACCACTGCTCAGCAAAGCCTGGCACAGGCTGTCCAGCAGAGCGCGATCGACTACATTTCGCTGAACGTTACGATCGGTGCCGGCTATGTTCCGGCCGAGAAGGGACCTGTTGCCGCAAAGTCGGCCAAGATCGTCAAGGTCGCCGACAAGAAGGCTGTCAACTAAAGCCTATCGCCCGGCTCAGCCGGGCGCTTCTTTCCATGAAACCGCCGCGGGCAACCGCGGCGGTTTTTCTTTGAGCACAATAAAAGCGATCAAAACAAAAATGGCGCGCTCCGCTTCCGCAAAGCACGCCACCAACAGTCCATAAACAAAAAGGCCGGAACAAACCGGCCTTTCGTCATCCATCCTCACATCAGTGCCAGTACATCCGTGGTCAAAGTGGAAAGATGGAACTGCAGCCAGATTGATCGCGAAAGGTTAACACATGGTCAACGCCACTTTCGCAACATCCAGGTAATACAAACGGCTCGCTTTAAAGCGCGCCAGCATTCATCGGCTGCATGACTGAAGCCTATATCGGGTGGGAATGCGGTGATTTCAAGACCGGCGCAATGAAAACCCCGGCACAGCGCGAAATAGTAAGAAACCCTTCTAAATATTTCCGGAGATTTTAAAGGCGCTGCGCGCACCCGTTCAAGCTGCATTCATGCAAACTCCCATAAAACTCTGGAAAAGATTGAGAGAATGGCGCCGGATCCTCCAAAATCCTATAAACGCGCCGGCTTTGATATTATCGAAACTGGAAACGGTACGCCGGATCCTGTGACCGCATCGAGCGCTTCTTGCCGGATATGCAAAGCAGGGGGCAACCACAATCGGCGCAGCCGCCGGGCAAGTCCGCAAGACCGGCGACGCGCAAGGGAGAGCATTCATGAGACACAAGCTTCTGGCCGCAATCACGCTGACCGCACTCGTTGCGCTGCCGGCGATCGCGGAAGCCGCGGAGGGTTTTGCCACCGCCAACGTCAACATGCGGTCTGGCCCCAGCACGCAATATCCGGCGGTGACCATGATTCCCGTCGGCGCGCCGCTGGAGATCAACGGCTGCCTCAACGAAACGCCCTGGTGCGATGTTTCCTTCGTCGGCGGTCGCGGCTGGGTCGCCGGCCGATACATCCAGGCGAGCTATCAATCGCGCCGCATCTATGTCGGCCCGCAATATTACCGTCCGCTCGGCATCCCCACCATCACCTTTAATTTCGATGACTATTGGGGTCGATATTATCGCGGCCGTGACTTCTACCGCGATCGCGACCGCTGGCGGCGTGGACCGGGCTGGAGCGACCGCCGCCCAGATGCGGGCTGGGATCGCCGTCCGGATCGCAACCCCGGCTGGGATAACGGGTCGGACCGGAACTGGGACCGTAACCGCGACTGGAACAACCAGCAGGACGACAACGGGGATTGGGGCCGGCAACGCCGGGATCGCAATCGTGATTGGGGAAACCAGCAGGACAATAATCAGGATTGGGGCCAACAGCGCCGGGATCGCGACCGCGATTGGAACCGGCAGCCGGACGACAATCAGGGTTGGGGTGGCAACCGGCCGGACCGCCGGCGCGACGACAACCGCCAGGACAATGAGCGGCGCCGTCCAGAACCGCAGCCGCAACAGGCCCAGCCGCAGCCGCAGCCCCAAGCGCAGCCGCAGCCACAGCCACAACGGCAGGACAACCGACGGCCGAATGCCGGCACGCCAGGGCCATACAGCCCCGACCATGTCGATCCCTGCCCGGCGTCGCAACCCGATTGCCGCATGAGCCTCAGAGGCTCCAATCGATAATCGCCTTGGTGGCGTCAAAACAACAAAGGCCAGCGACCGATGTCGCTGGCCTTTTTCGTTGATCCGCGCGGCCCGTCGACAACAGAGGATCAAGTAAAACGGGTGAACTTGGGAGAGGAAACACATGCTCGAAGGTTACGCGACAGCGCCCGGCATCAGCCGGCTCGAGGAGCTTGACGATCAGGCGGCGAGAAGGCGCCGCACTGTCTCAATGGGTTTTCAAATGCGCTTCGCGCATGGCCGAAATGAACATCTCGCGGGCTTCCTCGGCGGATTTCCGTCCGTCGATCGCAGCCCGGCAAACGCTTCTCGCAGCCACATAGAACGGACCGCGCCGATCCGGCCAGAGATTGGCCATGCAATTCAGCGCCTCGGAAGGGCCTGTCACTGTCTGGAAACTGCCTTGAACGAAGCCGATCTCGATCGGATTGCTCCATTTGATGTGTCGCATGAATACTCCTCCTCACGCGCTATCAAGTCCTTGGGACCGCCCGGCAAGACGGCCACAAGGCACCACTATAACCTCAATCAGTGCATTCGAAAATATGGAACATCGTGCGTGCGTCACATGGCAGCGAAATGATCCGAAGAGGGTAAATGCGCGGGTCGAACAGAGCACCGGCATCCTGTCTCACCATTCAAAGGGCAGCCTCGGGAAGGCTGACCTGTTCCTGAAACCGACCTACTTCTCCCGCGCGATGCGCTTGGCGTCATCGGCCGAAAAGCCGGCACGGCGGGCGAGCTGTTCTAGTCCGAAAACTCGGTCCAACATATCAACCAGCCATAATTCAAAGCGTTTCCACATAGTAAGCCTCCACCGCAGCAGACCTTGCCGTTGTAGCGATCCCGGGATGAACATCCCATGAACACCGATGCGGCCTACCAATCCGGTTCAGCGGAACAGGGGAGGCCGCTGCGCGTTCGACAGCAATTCCTGCTTGGTGGCGAAGTCGCCGAACAGCTTTTTCAGCCGGACTTCCTCGTCCTTGCAGATCCTGTGCCGCCGCGCGAAATCCTCGATACTCCAGACTTCCCGCAGCCTGGTCTCGCCGACTTTCTCTATCGCGACATGTGAACTCATTGCGTTCGCCCTCTTGTTTTTTGTGAGAAGAGAATGCCCGAGAAGAGGAAAAGTTCCTTGCACGATCCCGTCATGAAAGGACAGATCTCGCCGCCATGATCGGCGGTTGAGGATTCTTAATCCCTCCTTAAATCGCCGCATTTACAGTTCACTCGGGCTTCGACGTCTTCACGACCACTTCGTGGGCGAATGCCGGCGGCGCATAAGCGCGAAAATCATGTTCGATTTTCACGCTTATGCGCCGGTAGAAAGCGCTGGCTGCGTCCTTTGCGCGTCCCGAACGGATGGGCAGTGCGCGGTCATGACGACGCTGGCATCAATTATCGGTCCATGGAACCATCAGGGGTACGACCAGTCCGCAATGGCAGGCAAAAGCAGATCAGGCCAGAGGGTAGAACCATCCTTTTCAAGCGGTAAGGAACGTAGCGATGATGGTTTCAGCGCCGGGGAACGCATTGCCGGCGGCGGGCGCTCATCGGGACGGGAAAACTCCAGGCGCGACAACACGCCCGAACCCGACAAGCCACGCCGCTCGACCCGCCGGCGCAAGCAGCAGAAACGGCGCTCCGGCGGCGGTTTCTTCGGCTTCATCCGCTCCGCGATCTATTGGGGCATCGTGCTCAGCATCTGGGCCGGCATCGGGCTTGCGGGCCTGGTGGTCTACTACGGATCGCGCATGCCGAGCGCCAGCACCTGGGCCATTCCCGAGCGGCCGCCGAACGTCAAGATCGCCGATCTCGACGGCAGCATCATCGCCAATCGCGGCACGACCGGCGGCGAAGCCTTGGCGCTGGGCGACATGTCGCCCTACATTCCCGAGGCGCTGATCGCCATCGAGGACCGTCGCTTCTATTCCCATTTCGGCTTCGATCCGATCGGGCTTGGCCGCGCGGTGGTCACCAACGTGCTCACCGGCCATGCCGTCCAGGGTGGCTCGACGCTGACGCAGCAGCTCGCCAAGAACCTCTTCCTGTCGCCGGATCGCACGCTGGAGCGCAAGGTGCAGGAGGTGCTGCTCGCCATCTGGCTGGAGCACAAGTTCACCAAGGACCAGATCCTGGCGATGTATCTGAACCGTGTCTATTTCGGCTCGAACGCCTATGGCGTCGAGGCGGCATCGCGGCGCTACTTCAACAAATCGGCGCGTGACGTGAACCTTGGCGAAGCAGCCATGCTCGCCGGCCTCGTCAAGGCGCCGTCGAAACTATCGCCGGCCCGCGATCCCGCCGCCGCCGAAGCGCGCGCCCAACTGGTGCTGCAGGCGATGCGCGACCAGGGCTTCATCAGCGAAGCCGATATCAAGACGGCGATGTCGCAGCCGCCGACACGCGCAAAGAGCTATTGGAGCGGCGCTGAAAACTATGTGGCCGACATGGTCATGGACCAGCTTCCCAAGCTGATCGGCGGCGACGTCAAGGAAGACCTGACGGTCGACACCACCATCGACATGTCGCTGGAAGAAAAGGCCGAACAGGCACTGAACGACGTGCTCGCCAAGGACGGCAAGAAGCTCAGCGCCTCGCAAGCCTCGCTCGTTTCCGTCGACGCAACGGGCGCGATCCGCGCGCTGGTCGGCGGCCGGGACTATGCGCAGAGCCAATTCAACCGCGCCGTCACCGCCAAGCGCCAGCCGGGCTCGGCCTTCAAGCCCTTCGTCTACACCGCAGCCCTTGAAATGGGCCTGACGCCGAATTCGATCCGCAACGACGCGCCGGTGAAGATCGGCAACTGGGCACCGGAGAATTACGAGCAGAAATATAGCGGACCGGTGACGCTTGCCACCGCTGTGGCGCACTCGCTGAACACGGTCGCCGCGCAGGTTGCGACCGAAGTCGGGCCGGATCAAGTGATCAAGGTTGCCCACAGGCTCGGCATCGAATCAGACCTGCAGGCCAATGCCTCGATCGCGCTCGGTACGTCGGAAGTGTCGCTGCTGGAGCTGACCTCGGCCTATGCCTCCTTCATGAATGGCGGCTTCAAGGCGACGCCGCATGTGATCACCAAGGTGACGACGGCCTCCGGCAAGGTGCTTTACCAGGCGAATTTCGACAATCCGCCGCGGGTTCTCAACCCCGATGTCGTCACCAACATGAATGCGATGATGGCCGGCGTCATCAATTTCGGCACCGGCAAGGCCGCCCGCATTCCCGGCTGGCAGGCGGCCGGCAAGAGCGGCACGACGCAATCCTTCCGCGACGCGCTATTCGTCGGCTTCACCAGCCATCTGACGACGGGCGTCTGGTTTGGCAATGACGATGGCAAATCCATGAAGAAGGTGACGGGCGGCGGACTGCCGGCCAAGGCCTGGAAGGAATTCATGGTTGCCGCCCATAAGGGCCTGACCCCGACCCCGATCTTCGGCGGCGGTCAGATCATCGACAACGGCGTGCCCATGGCGCAATCCGCACCCGGCACCAGCCAGCCGGCGACGATCGACGGCATCATTTCCGGTACGCTCGGCGGCGATGGCGGACAGACCACGCAGCACCAGGGCCAGCCGACGCTTCAGCAACGGCCGGTGCAACAGCCGATCCCGCAGCAGAGCAATCAGACCGCAGCGAACGATGACGTCGAAGACCTGCCGCCGGCAAACCTTGCCACTGATAATAATCCCTACAGCTCCGGCCCCTACGACGCGGGTGATATTCCGCCGGCCGACGTCGGCGACAGTGCTCCGACCACGGCAGTGGTCAGGCCGCACCGCACCTCGCTTATGGACATCATTCTGGGCCGATAAGAGAGTGATTCCCGTGATTGCCGCTTGCATGGCCGAAGCAACGCTGATCTGATAGATGGTCGCCTCAATTCCCCAGGGCCGCAGGCGCAATGCGGCACTGTGGGGTTTGAGCGACAAACCATTCGTTTTGCTGGATTCCGGGTGATTTCCCGCCTTGCAGTCAGTAAAACCGCTACTTATATACGCGGCATCACCGCAGTCATGGCTGCGCAATCCTCAAGACCATCCCGTAAGGGGCTGTCAATGGAATGCCTGACAGGGGTTCCGATAGCTTGCTTCAAGGAGAGAATGACATGGCAAAAGTAATTGGTATCGACCTTGGAACGACAAATTCCTGCGTCGCCGTCATGGACGGTAAGGACGCGAAAGTCATCGAGAATGCCGAAGGCGCCCGCACCACCCCCTCAATGGTAGCCTTCACTGAAGACGGCGAACGTCTCGTCGGCCAGCCGGCCAAGCGCCAGGCGGTCACCAACCCCACCAATACCCTCTTCGCTGTGAAGCGCCTCATCGGCCGCCGCTACGAAGATCCGACCGTTGAAAAGGACAAGCACCTTGTTCCTTTCAATATCGTTCGCGGCGACAATGGCGACGCCTGGGTCGAAGCCCACGGCAAGGGCTATTCGCCCGCGCAGGTTTCCGCAATGATCCTTCAGAAGATGAAGGAAACGGCCGAAGCCTATCTCGGTGAAAAGGTCGAAAAGGCCGTCATCACCGTTCCGGCCTACTTCAACGACGCGCAGCGCCAGGCAACCAAGGATGCGGGTCGCATCGCCGGTCTTGAAGTCCTGCGCATCATCAACGAGCCGACTGCTGCCGCACTCGCCTACGGCCTCGACAAGAAGGACGGCAAGACCATCGCCGTTTACGACCTTGGCGGCGGTACCTTCGATATCTCGATCCTGGAAATCGGCGACGGCGTCTTCGAAGTGAAGTCGACCAACGGCGATACCTTCCTGGGCGGTGAAGACTTCGACATGCGTCTCGTCGAATACCTCGTTGCCGAGTTCAAGAAGGACAACGGCATCGACCTCAAGGGCGACAAGCTCGCGCTGCAGCGCCTCAAGGAAGCTGCCGAAAAGGCCAAGATCGAACTGTCTTCCGCACAGCAGACCGAAATCAACCTGCCCTTCATCACGGCAGACGCCACCGGCCCGAAGCACCTGACGCTGAAGCTGACGCGCGCCAAGCTGGAAAGCCTGGTCGATGACCTCGTGCAGCGCACCATCGCACCCTGCAAGGCAGCCCTCAAGGATGCCGGCGTTACCGCTGCCGAAATCGACGAAGTCGTTCTCGTCGGCGGCATGAGCCGCATGCCGAAGGTACAGGAAGTCGTCAAGCAGCTGTTCGGCAAGGAGCCGCACAAGGGCGTCAACCCGGATGAAGTCGTCGCACTCGGCGCCGCCATCCAGGCCGGCGTTCTGCAGGGCGACGTCAAGGACGTTCTGCTCCTCGACGTGACCCCGCTGTCGCTCGGCATCGAAACGCTGGGCGGCGTCTTCACCCGTCTGATCGAGCGCAACACGACGATCCCGACGAAGAAGTCGCAGACATTCTCGACCGCTGACGACAACCAGTCGGCCGTAACCATCCGCGTATCGCAGGGCGAGCGCGAAATGGCTGCCGACAACAAGCTGCTCGGCCAGTTCGACCTCGTCGGCCTGCCGCCGTCGCCGCGGGGCGTGCCGCAGATCGAAGTCACCTTCGATATCGACGCCAACGGCATCGTCCAGGTTTCGGCCAAGGACAAGGGCACCGGCAAGGAACAGCAGATCCGCATCCAGGCTTCCGGCGGTCTGTCCGACGCCGACATCGAGAAGATGGTCAAGGATGCCGAATCGCATGCTGCCGAAGACAAGAAGCGCCGCGAAGGCGTGGAAGCCAAGAACCAGGCCGAAAGCCTGATCCACTCCAGCGAGAAGTCGCTGAAGGACTTTGGCGACAAGGTCACCGAGGCCGATCGCAACGCGATCTCCGAGGCGATTGCAGCGCTGAAGACGGCAACCGAAGCATCCGAGCCGGACGCTGAAGACATCAAGGCCAAGACCCAGACGCTCATGGAAGTGTCCATGAAGCTCGGTCAGGCCATTTATGAGGCCCAGCAGTCGGAAGCTCCTTCCGCTGATGCCTCGGCAGGCGGCCATCACGACGACGTCGTCGATGCCGACTACGAGGAAATCAAGGACGAGGACGACCGCAAGCGGTCTGCATAAGCGCGAACCTTGATGGTTTTGCGGAAACTCAGATCCGGCTGCCTTTTGGCAGCCGGAAATCCATTTCCGGGGTCTAATCCTTAATGGCAAAAGCGGACTATTACGAGACATTGGGCGTCTCCAGGACAGCGGACGAAAAAGAGCTCAAGAGCGCTTTTCGCAAGCTGGCAATGCAATTTCATCCGGACAAGAACCCCGATGACAATGACGCCGAGCGCAAGTTCAAGGAAATCAACGAAGCCTACGAAACGCTCAAGGACCCTAACAAGCGGGCGGCCTATGATCGTTACGGCCATGCCGCGTTCGAGCATGGCGGCATGGGTGGCGGCGGTTTTGGTGGCGGCGGCTTCGGCGGCGGTGGCGGCTTCTCCGACATTTTCGAGGATATCTTCGGCGAGATGATGGGCGGCGGCCGTGGCCGCGCACGCTCCTCCGGCGGTCGCGAACGCGGCGCCGATCTTCGCTACAATATGGAAATCTCGCTCGAGGAAGCCTTTTCCGGCAAGACGGCGCAGATCCGCGTGCCCACCTCGATCACCTGCGACGTCTGCTCCGGTTCCGGCGCCAAGCCAGGCACCCAGCCGAAAACCTGCGGCACATGCCAGGGCTCGGGCCGCGTGCGCGCCGCGCAAGGCTTCTTCTCAGTCGAACGCACCTGTCCAACCTGCCACGGCCGCGGCCAGATCATTCCCGATCCCTGCGGCAAGTGCCATGGTCAGGGACGTATCACCGAAGAGCGCTCACTCTCGGTCAACATCCCCTCGGGCATCGAGGACGGCACCCGCATCCGCCTGCAGGGCGAAGGCGAAGCCGGCCTGCGCGGCGGTCCATCGGGCGATCTCTACATCTTCCTCTCCGTCAAGCCGCATGAGTTCTTCCAGCGTGATGGCGCCGATCTCTATTGCGCGGTGCCGATCTCGATGACGACGGCGGCACTTGGGGGCACCTTCGACGTTGCGACGCTCGACGGCACGAAATCGCGCGTTACCGTTCCCGAGGGCACGCAGGTTGGCAAGCAATTCCGCCTGAAAGCCAAGGGCATGCCGGTGCTGCGCTCCAGCCAGGTCGGCGATCTCTACATCCAGATCCAGATCGAAACGCCGCAGAAGCTGACCAAGCGCCAGCGCGAGCTGCTGCAGGAGTTCGAACAGATCTCCTCGAAGGACAACAATCCCGAATCAACCGGCTTCTTCGCCCGGATGAAGGATTTCTTCGACACCTTCAGCGATTAAGCAGCGAATCACACTGCTTCTCATAAACCGGCCGGTGATTCGGCCGGTTTTTTTGTTTGCAGCCGAATCACCCACCCTTGCGGTTCGAGACGGCCCTGCGGGCTTCCTCGCCATGAGGACTAACCCTCTCGTCCGACTCGCAGTTCACTCCACCCTCATCCCGAGCCCGTCGAAGAAGGACGAGGGTGGCCCCGATGCCGCTCCGAACGACCTCTGGCGAGAACAACCGGCAAAATCCTTGCGCTCGGGCGAGGTTCGGCATACCCCTCGGCATCGACACGAATCCGGATGCCCGATGCCGCACAAGGTTTTCATCTCGCGCCTGAAGCTGACCGACTTCCGCAATTATGCGGCGGCGGCGCTGACGCTTGACGAGCGGCATGTGGTGCTGACCGGCGACAACGGCGCCGGAAAGACCAATCTGATGGAAGCGGTCTCGCTGCTCTCGCCCGGGCGCGGCCTGCGGCGTGCGGCCTATGCGGATGTCGTGCGAGTCGCCGCGCCGAACGGCTTTTCGATCTTCGCCGAGCTTGAGGGCATGGAGGACAGTGTCGAGATCGGCACCGGCATCGACGCCTCCGACGAGACGACGGCGCGCAAGCTCCGGATCAACGGCACGCCGGCCAAGACTGTCGACGAGCTGACTGACCATCTGCGCGTCCTCTGGCTGACACCGGCCATGGATGGGCTGTTCACCGGCGGCTCCTCCGAGCGCCGCCGTTTTCTCGACCGGCTGGTACTGTCGCTCGATCCGGCGCATGGCCGCCGCGCCAGCGATTTCGAGCGCGCCATGCGCAGCCGCAACAAACTGCTTTCCGAAAGCCGCTTCGACCCTTCCTGGCTTGCCGGCATCGAGGAGCAGATGGCGAGCCTCGGCATTGCCATGGCGCTAGCCCGGCAGGAGATGCTCGGCCTTCTCACCCGGCTGATCGCCGAGACGCGCGAGGCGACGCCCTTCCCGTCGGCGGCGCTCGAGCTCTCCGGCTTTCTCGACGGACAATTCGACCGCCCTGCCGTCGATCTCGAGGATCATTATGCCGGGATGCTGCGCGACGGGCGCTATCGCGATGCGGCCGCAGGACGCACGCTGGACGGCCCCCACCGCACCGATCTCCTGGTACGCCATCGCGAGAAGAACATGGAGGCGGAACGCTGCTCGACGGGCGAGCAGAAGGCGCTGCTGGTCGGCCTCATCCTCGCCCATGCCCGCCTCGTGGGTAATCTCACCGGCCACGCGCCGATCCTTTTGCTTGACGAAATCGCGGCACATCTGGACGAAGGCCGTCGCTCCGCCCTTTTCGACCTGATCGACGGGCTCGGCGGCCAGGCTTTCATGACCGGCACCGACAAGGCGATGTTCTCAGCACTTGGCGAGCGGGCCCAATTCTTTACCGTCGCGCATGGCGGCATTACAAAATCGTAGCGGCGAATTTTCCGCGGAGCGTGATATTATCATTGCCATGGACCCTTTGACCCCAGACGAAATCGCCCGTTATCAGCGCCATATCCTGCTTCCCGAAGTGGGCGGCGTGGGCCAACAGAAATTGAAGGCGGCGCGTGTTCTGGTGATCGGCGCCGGCGGGCTCGGCGCGCCGGTGCTGCAATATCTCGCCGCCGCCGGCGTCGGCACCATCGGCATTGCCGATGATGACCGCGTCTCGCTTTCCAACCTGCAACGGCAGGTAATCCACGATACCGGCACGATCGGCGAGCTGAAGACGCAAAGTGCGGCCGACGCCATTGCGCGCCTGAACCCGCATGTGCGTGTGATTCGTTTCGAGGAACGCTTTTCGACGGAGACCGCCGCACGGCACCTCGCCGGCTTCAGTCTCGTCGTCGACGGCTCCGATAATTTTGATACGCGCTATGCCGCAGCCGACGCCGCTGAGCTGGCCCACCTGCCGCTGGTGACCGGCGCGGTTGGCCGGTTCGACGGATCGGTGACGACGTTGAAGCCCTATGAGGCCCATGCGGACGGCACGCTGAACCCAGGCTATCGCGATCTCTTCCCGACGCGCCCGCCCGAAGGGCTCATTCCCGCCTGCGCCGAGACCGGCATTATCGGCGCGCTCACCGGCGTCATCGGCACGCTGATGGCGATGGAAGCGATCAAGGTGATCACCGGCACCGGCGAACCGCTGATCGGCCGGCTGCTGCTCTATGACGGACTTGCCGCCCGCTTCGACACCATCCGTTATCGCCGCAAGCGCGCCAGGGCCGCAGCCGAATGAGCGATGTTACCGTTCAACGCCTCGATGACGGCTTCGACCGTTGGGACGAACTGCTCACGCTCATCCTCGCCTCCTTCGCCTATATGAACGGCCGGATCGACCCGCCCTCCTCGGCGCTATCGCTGACACCGCAATCGCTGAAGGAAAAGGCGAGGACCGAAATCGGTTTTATTGCGCTCGATGGCAATCAATTAGCCGGCTGCATATTCTGCCGCCCAGAGGCGGAGAGCCTCTATATCGGCAAGCTTGCCATCCTGCCGTCGGAGCAGGGCAAAGGGATCGGCCGGCGGCTATTGACGCTTGCGGAGACAACGGCGCTGGAGCGCGGGCTCAACGCATTGCGGCTGGAAACACGGATCGAACTGACCGGTAATCACGCGACTTTCGCACGCTGGGGTTTCCGGAAAACCGCCGAGAATCGCCATGCCGGTTTCGATCGCACCACGTCGATCGAGATGCATAAGGCTTTGATTTAGACCACAGCCACGATGACGTGTGCCTGAATTTTGGCGGCAACCTCGCCGCTGCCGTGCCTGTCCGCAATCACGGATGTGGCATAGTCGGTTGCGGCGTCCAGTTTTCCCGCCTCCCTCGCCTCGATCTCGTTGCGAAGAAGAGTTCCCTGACAGTAAGCAACGGCCGGAATGCGTGGCGAGGATGCACGGCTTTGTTCGGCTCTCGTCTCGATCACCACGCGGGAGAAGCCTGCCTGCTCCAGCTCGCTGCGGATCAATGCCGTATCATGGTAGCCGTGCGGCGTGCGTGCGAGAAAGCGCGGCGGATCGTTTGGAAACATCTCGGCGAGAGCATTCGTCACGTCATTCGCAAATACGTTCTCCTCAATCCGATCCCATACGTTGAACAGAAAATGCCCTCTGGGCTTCAGGACCCGCTTTGCTTCGCGGTAGGCAGACACGCGGTCGGGAAAGAACATTGCGCCGAACTGACAGCAAACGAGATCGAAGGCCGCATCTTCGAACGGTAGTGCCATAGCATCCGCCTGATGCCATTGGATGCGACTGTCGGGGCCTTGTCGCGAAGCGGCATAGTCGAGCATCGGCTGGTTGAGATCGCTGACGATATAGCTAGCGTCGGAGGATAGTTTAGGCGCCAACAAGCGAGTGACGACCCCTGTGCCCGCAGCGATTTCCAAGACAGCACTTGGCGCCAGGGACGCTGCTCGTCGTGCAAGATCCACGGCGAACGGCTCGAAAATCAACGGCACCATATAGCGGTCGTAGTTTTCCGGGATAGAGCCGGCGAATACCTTGTCCGTTTCCAGCATTGCCATCACCCGTCGTGCGTTTGATAGCCCGCGAGTATAGCACATAATTGTCCGCTTGGTCGTTTTCGACCGAAGGCGATCTAGCTCACCGGAACGGCAGAACGCGATTCGGCGGGCGGTGGCCGTCGATGAAGGTGCGGATGTTGATGATCACCTTGTCGCCCATGTCGATGCGGCTTTCGAGCGTGGCCGAGCTCATATGCGGCAACAGGACTACCTTGCCCTCGTTGGCGAGCTTCACCAGCTTCGGATTGACGGCCGGCTCGTTCTCGAAGACGTCGAGGCCGGCGCCGGCGATCTTGCCCTCGCGCAGGATCTTGATCAGCGCCGTCTCGTCGATGACGTCGCCGCGCGAGGTGTTGACGATGTAGCTAGTCGGCTGCAGCAGCGCGAGCCGCCGCGCCGAGATCAGGTGGAAGGTTGCAGGCGTCGACGGGCAATTGACGGAAACGATATCGACGCGGGCCAGCATCTGGTCGAGGCTGTCCCAATAGGTCGCCTCGAGCTCGTCTTCCGTTGCCGCGCTGACGCGCTTGCGGTTGTGATAGTGGATGGCAAGGCCGAATGCCTTGGCGCGGCGGGCGACGGCGGTGCCGATGCGGCCCATGCCGACAATGCCGATGCGCTTGCCGTGAATGCGGCGGCCGAGCATCCAGGTGGGCGACCAGCCGGCCCATTCGCCGGGCTTGTCCGTCAGCACCCGCGCACCTTCGGCAAGCCGACGCGGCACGGCGAGGATCAGCGCCATGGTCATATCGGCAGTATCCTCGGTCAGGACATTCGGCGTGTTGGTGACCGTAATGCCCTTGCGGGCGGCGGCCTCGACGTCGATATGGTCTGTGCCGTTGGAAAAGCTGGCGATCAGCTTCATCCGCGGTCCGGCTTCCTCGATCAGCGCGGCGTCGATACGGTCGGTGACCGTTGGCACCAGCACATCGACCGTCCGCACGGCTTCGGCAAGCTCCGCCTGTGTGCGCGGCACGTCGTCAATGTTGAGTTCGGCATCGAACAGCTCGCGCATCCGCGTCTCAACCGCATCGGGCAGTTTGCGCGTGACGTAGACCTTCGGTTTTTTCTTCGTCGTCATGGCGAGCGCGGGTGCCTTGTTCAGATGTTTTTAACCAAGAAGCAGGATAATTTTCCCGTTCCGGGCATTTCTACCAGACCCGCAGGCGAAGACAAACAAAACTCGCTGGCGGCGCCGAGGATTTGCCGATGGTCGGAGCGAATAGGCAGCCTGACAGCGCCTTGATCATGATGAACGAACGGAAACCCCTATGCGTGGCAAAGTATTGAAGTCCTGCGCTGTTTTCGCGATCGGCCTGATGATGGCCGGCGCCACCGCCGACCTTGCCGCGGCCCAGGCCGCCAAGGGACCGAGCGGATTGCCGCTGCCGCGCTTCGTCACGCTGAAGTCGAAGCGTGTCAACCTGCGCGTCGGACCAAGCGCGGACTATGCCGTCTCGTGGCTCTATCTCAAGCAGGGCCTGCCGGTCGAAATCATCCAGGAATACGACAATTGGCGGCGCGTGCGTGACGCCGACGGCACCGAGGGCTGGGTCAACCAGTCGCTGCTGTCCGGCCAGCGCTCGGCGCTCGCAGCCCCGTGGATGAAGGGCAAGGGCAAGGCGGTGTTCGTCAACATGCGCCGCGATGCCCAACCGTCCGGCACCGTCATCGCCAAGCTTCAGCCGGGCGTAATGATGAACGTCCGCGAATGCACTGGCGACTGGTGCCTTGCGACGGCCGACGGCACCGAAGGCTGGGTGGCGCAGTCCGAGATCTGGGGCGCCTATCCCGGCGAAGCCTTCAAGTAAGCAGCCCTCAAACTCCTTGACAGCTGCGGCTGCGAGACGTTCGCGGCACGGTAATCGCCCGGCATCGTAAGCGGAAAGCAGTGATCGTGGACAACATTGTCGGGATTCTCGGCCTTGCCGTCATCCTGTTCGCATCGACCAATATCGACGACATCTTCGTGTTGCTCGGCTTCTTCGTCGATCCCAAATTCCGCACCCGGCAGATCGTCATTGGCCAGTATCTCGGCATTGCCGCCCTTTGCGGCGTAAGCCTGCTGGCCTCCATGATCTCCCTCGTCATTCCCGTCGCCTATATCGGCCTCCTCGGTTTCGCGCCAATCCTTCTTGGCCTGAAAAAGCTGTGGGAGTGGAGGACGGTTGTCGAGATCGACCACGATCCGGAGGATCACAGCGGGGCATCTATCGGGCACGGGAAGATCGCGGCCGTCGCGATGGTGACGATCGCGAATGGCGGCGACAATATCAGCATCTACACACCAATATTCGCGACGCGCACGATATATGAAATTGCGACGATCGCCGTCATATTCGCGTTCCTGACGGCTATCTGGATCGGTTCCGCCCACTACCTGGTCAATCACCGCATGATTGGCGCACCGATCAGGCGTTATGGAAACCGGGTGACGCCCTTCGTGCTGGTTGCGCTTGGAATGCTGATTCTCCACGAAGCCGGAACCATTGAGTTGCTGCGCCGGTAGTACACATCTGGGAAACATCGGAAACTACTAGCTTCGGTTCCCGCTGGGGTCACGCTGACTGCGATGACATTCATCGACCCTCATCGATCGGTAGTTCTTTAGGCGACGTATTTTGCCAACCTTGCCAGTACGTCCGGAAAATCCGCGCTCACTGCTTCCCCAATGGCCTGAGCGTCTGGCCCTTGGGAGTTGACAGCGTAAACGACCCGGCATTGATCATGCGCCACGGCTTCAATGCTGTGCTCAACCTGAATCAGCGTCTCGCCAACCAAAGTCTCGTCGATAAAACGCTGCGGCGCACTGACATCGATAAGTCTACTACGGATAATTTCGCCGTCAGGCAGCTCCATCGAAAACCAGGTTCCCGTGGCGAAATTCCCATCCAGCTGGGCTGATTTCACGCCGGGATTCCACAGCTTCCAACTGCCGGCGTCGGCGAATGCCTGCCAGATTGCCTGCTGCGAAGCATCGACGTCGCAGCTGTAAAACTTGCTCCAAGATGCATCGCTGTTCATGGGGAACCCATTTTTGAGGCTTTCACTCATGATGTGGGAACTTAGGAAATAGTCAACAGGCCGCATTCGCCTCGAAGGTTCGACAAAAAACCGCCCGCAACGATCTGCCGCAGGCGGTTTGGATTCGATTAGAAGCGCGAACGGACTTTTAGAGAAGCCCGAACTCCTTGGCGGCTTCCGACAATGACTTCATCGGCCGAGGGCCGATCTGCTCGATGACGATCGCGGCCGCAAGGTTGCCGAGCTTGCCGCAATCTTCGAGGCTGCGGCCCTGGGTATAGCCGAAGAGGAAACCGGCGGCGAAGAGATCGCCGGCGCCGGTGGTATCGACCCGCTCCTCGATCGGATGGGCATCGACGACATAGCGCTCATTGCCGCGCACGATAACAGCCCCGTCCTTGCCGGTGGTGACGGCCGCGATCTTGCAGTCGGCGGCGATCAGCGTCAGCGCCTTGTCGAAATCCTCGGTCTCGTAGAGCGACAGGGCCTCGTCACGATTGGCAAAGACGATGTCGACGGTGCCGGAACGCATCAGGTCGAGGAATTCACCGCGATAACGGCCGACGCAAAAACTGTCGGAGAGCGTCATCGACACTTCCCGGCCATGGGCATGGGCAATGCGGGCGCATTCGCGGATCGCTTCCTTGGCGCGCGGCGGATCCCAGAGATAGCCTTCGAAATAGGTGACCTTGGCATCGGCGACGACATCGGGTTCGACATCTTCCGGGCCAAGCTCGACGCAGGCGCCGAGATAGGTGTTCATCGAGCGCTCGCCGTCTTCGGTCACGAAGATCATCGAGCGGGCGGTCGGCGGGAACGTGCCCTTCGGCCTCGTCTCGTAATGCACGCCCTGGGCGCGGATGTCGTGCTCGAAGATCTCCCCGAGCTGGTCTTCCGCGACCTTTCCGAAATAGGCGGCCCTGCCGCCGAAATTCGCCACGCCCGCCGCCGTATTGCCGGCGCTGCCGCCGGAGGCTTCGAGCGCCGGCCCCATGCGCGAGTAGAGAAGTTCGGCACGCTCGGCATCGATGAGATTCATCGCCGCCTTGGTGATCTTGTTGTCGATCAGGAATTGATCGTCGCAGCGCGCGATAATGTCGACGATAGCATTGCCAACGGTCAGTACATCGAAACGAGTCATCAAAAAGGAGCCCCGGTATTGGTGATAGCCGTTAATCGGTATTATCGGTTTTTCGGAAGTTTGGAAGAAGAATCCGCTTTCCGCCAGGCAACTAAATCCCGTTCAGTCATTTGCCTGTCACTTTCCATCTGTAAATTTCTATCAAGCGGCTGGCATGGGACGTTCTCAAGGCATCCAAGGCCAGTCTGGGAAGGTATGATACCTTCCGCCTCACCGGTACGCGCGCTGACCACGGATGAACTGGCAGCTTGTGCACCGGGAGGACTCCGGCAGGAACCGGACGCTGAAAAGCGGGCTAAGCCCGCTTTTTTTGTGCCCGCCTGCTTTTCGGCTTTCCACGATGCAGCAAGCTGTTACAACTCTGGGATCATATCCTTGGATCCCACGCCAGATACTCCTCGCCAGCATGTCCGAAATCTTTTCCGATGTTCTCCCGGTTTTCCTGCTGATCCTTGTCGGCTGGGTGATCGTGCGAACCGGCATATTGACGGCCAGTGTCGGCGAGGCGATGAGCGAGTTCGTCTTCAAGATTGCCGTGCCGCTTCTGCTGTTTCAGACCATCGCGGAAGCGGATTTTCGCGGCGCCTCGCCATTCCGGCTGTGGGCCGCCTATTTCGCCGGCGTTGCAGTCACCTGGACGGCCGGCCATCTGGTGGCGACGCGGCTGTTCGGGCGGGATGCCCGCATCGGGGTGCTCGCCGGCGTGTCCTCCGCCTTCGCCAACACGATTTTCATCGGCCTGCCGCTGGTGGGACGCACGGTCGGCCCCGATGGCATCATGGCGATGTCGATCCTGATTGCCGTGCATCTGCCGACCATGATGATCGCTGGCACGCTGCTGATGGAACAGGCCGAACGCAAGGAAAATGGCGGCGCCGGCCGCAGCACGATCGAGCTGCTGCAACAGGTCGGTAAAAACCTCATCCGTAATCCGCTGGTCATCGGGCTTCTCGGCGGGCTTGTCGTCCACCTCATCGGCATTCCCCTGCCGGCAACGCTTGGTACCGTCGTCGACAACATCGCCAATATCGCCGGTCCGGCGGCCTTGATTTCACTCGGGATGGCGCTCCGGCAATACGGGGTTTCCGGCAATCTCGGCATTGCCAGCGTCATGGCGGCCTTCAAGCTCGTGCTCCTGCCGGCCTGCGTGCTTGCGGCAAGCTATCTTCTCGGCCTCAGCCAGGAATGGCGGGCCGCCCTGGTGCTGACTGCCGCCGTTCCAACGGGCGTAAACGCCTGGCTGATTGCCAATCGCTTCGGCGTCGGCCACAGTCTCGCTGCATCGACGATCACGCTGACGACCGCGCTCGGCGCATTCTCAGTGTCACTTTGGGCCTATTTGCTCGGCTAGGGCATGCGGCAGGGTTACGCGGATTCATCTCCGCCCCAAAGCTGCGACGATATATCTCCGCCTTCGGAGAAGCAGGCAGGAAAATGGTCATATATTTGCGCATCGCCACCGCTAAGGATGGAGCGCAGCAAAGGATGGAACCATGAATATTGCAGCGCCACTGACCACCAATCCGGCTTCGGCCTATGCGCAGAAGGTTTTCGTGCTGCAGGGCGGCGGGGCGCTCGGCTCTTACCAGGCCGGCGCTTTCGAAGCGCTGAGGGAGCAGAATATCGAGCCGGACTGGATCGCCGGCATCTCGATCGGCGCGATCAACGCCGCGATCATGGCGGGCAACGTGCCGGGAGAGCGGCTGGAGAAGCTGCGGTCCTTCTGGAACAAGGTCAGCGTGCAGATGCCGGTCGACCTCCTGATGGAGAAGCAACGCAACACCAATCCCTTTTACCGCACCGTCAGCAGCTGGTGGGTCTCGACCTTCGGCGTGCCCGGTTTCTTTTCGCCCTGGCAGATCCCAGCCTGGTTTCAGGCGCGCGGTTCGGCGGGCGCGACCAGCATCTACGATACCGAGCAACTACGCCAGACGCTGCTCGACCATGTTGATTTCGACCGCATCAACCACGGCCCGGTGCGGCTGAGCCTCGGCGCTGTCAATGTCCGAACCGGCAATTTCGCTTTCTTCGACAACCGGGACGTCCAGATCAAGCCCGAGCACGTCATGGCAAGCGGCGCGCTGCCGCCCGGCTTCCCGGCCATCAAGATCGGCAGCGAATACTACTGGGACGGCGGCCTGGTCTCCAACACGCCGCTGACTTATGTGCTGCGCAATGGCGCCGACGTCGACACCGTGGTCTTCCAGGTCGACCTTTTCAGCGCCGTCGGCCCGCAGCCGCAGGACCTCGAAGAAGTCGAGGAGCGGCGCAAGGACATCACCTATTCCAGCCGCACCCGGCTCAATACCGACCTGTTTCTCGAGCGCCACCGCTTGCGCCGCACGATCTCGGAGCTTTATGCGCGCCTGCCGGAAGAAGCCAAGGCCGATCCCGCGATCCAGAAGCTGAAGGCGCAATGCTCGGACTATAGCGTCACCATCATCCATCTGATCTATCGCAACAAACAGTTCCGCTCGCATTCGAAAGACTACGAGTTTTCGGCGCTGTCGATGCACGAGCATTGGGAGACCGGCCTGCGCGACGCGCGCAAGGCGCTGATGGCAGAGGAGTGGCGCGTGCCGCCCAGCGCCGAGGACGGACTGAAGGTCTATGACCTCGACCAGAGAACGCGGTCGCGCCGGCATTCGGTCTGAACCACAGCGCAAACGGCAAAAGCCCGGCCGAAACGACTGGGCTTTTGGCAATCATTCGCCTGGACTAGCTTAATTCGTCGCGGCCGGTGCAGGCGCTGCATTCGGATCCGGCAACGGCACCGGCGTATCGGCCAGCGTGCGCAGATAGGCGATGAGGTCGGCACGATCCTTTTCCTTCGGCAGGCCGGCAAAGCCCATGGCCGTTCCGGAAATGAACTTTTTCGGTGCCGCTACGAAGT
Organism: Rhizobium sp. RCC_161_2; assembly: GCF_041355235.1. Taxonomy (NCBI): domain Bacteria; kingdom Pseudomonadati; phylum Pseudomonadota; class Alphaproteobacteria; order Hyphomicrobiales; family Rhizobiaceae; genus Rhizobium; species Rhizobium sp. RCC_161_2. The sequence goes on from NZ_JBFUPL010000017.1 coordinate 26,848, forward strand.
GATAGATGTGATCGTAGGTCCATTTTTCCGTTCCGCCCTTGGAAAAATCCTTGATGGCGGCGGAATAGGCAAAGCCTTCATGTTCGGCGACCGGACGGTCGACGATGCCCCAGAGATCGGGGCCAACCTTGTTTGGCCCTCCCTTTTCCCCGGAATGACAGGCCTGACACTTCTTGAAGATCGTTTCGCCAACCTTGGCGTCTGCCGTCTGCAGCAATTGCGCGATCGGCGTTTCCTTTGCCTCGGCAGCCTTGCCGCCGGCATCCCCGGCCGGTGCTTCGGCGGCGACGATTTCAAAGCCGGGCTTTTCCGGCGTCTCTGAATGGAAAATAAATCCTGACGCGAGCGACACGGACTTCAGCACGAAAAGTGTGGCTAGAAGTGCCCCGACACCCATGTTCACGTAGGATGAATTCATCTGCTATGCTCCCCTCGCCTCCGGCAGTGACTGCCGGCCCATCTTGAATTCGCGCGAAACCTATGTCTTTTGGCTGTTTCTTGCAACTCTGTAAACGGTCTCCACCATGAGACGTTTTGACACTTTTACGGCGAGAATAGAAGGCCCAACGATGACAGATTCCAACTTAGACAAGACGCTGGTGCTCATTCCAGCCCGGATGGCGTCCACACGCCTGCCGGGCAAACCGCTCGCCGATATTTGCGGCCTGCCCATGATCGTACAGGTTGCCAAGCGCGCGCGCGAGGCGGCGATCGGTCGCATCGTCGTCGCCGTCGATCATGACGATACCTATGCCGCCGTTGCCAACGCCGGTTTCGATGTCGTCATGACGGGCATGGATCATCAATCCGGCTCCGATCGCATCCATGAAGCGCTGCGGGCCGTGGATCCGGATGGCCGCGCCGAAATCATCGTCAATGTCCAGGGCGACCTGCCGACCATCGATCCCGAAACAATCCGCGCCTCGCTGCGCCCGCTCGAAAACCCTGCCGTCGACATCGCCACGCTGACCGTCGAGATCAAGGACGAGGAAGAAAAGACCTTGCCGAGCGTCGTCAAGGTCGTCGGCTCGGCTCTTTCCGAAAGCCGGCTGCGCGCGCTCTACTTTACCCGCGCCACCGCCCCTTACGGCAAGGGGCCGCTCTACCATCACATCGGCCTCTATACCTATCGCCGCGCCGCGCTGGAAAAGTTCGTCAGTCTCGGCCCTTCGCCGCTGGAAAAGCGCGAATCGCTGGAGCAATTGCGGGCTCTGGAGGCCGGCATGCGTATCGATGTCGAGATCGTTGACACGATCCCGCTCGGTGTCGATACTGCCGCCGACCTCGAAAAGGCCCGACGCATCCTTTCCGGCGCCTCTCGCTGACATCCCCCTTAAAGGCAGCCCCATGACCACCAAGACCAACAAGATCTCGTTCCAGGGCGAGTACGGCGCCAATTCCGACATGGCCTGCCGCGACATGTTTCCGACGATGGAGCCCCTGCCCTGCCAGACCTTCGAGGACGCCTTCGCCGCCGTCGACAATGGCGAGGCCGATCTCGGTATGATCCCGATCGAAAACACGATCGCCGGCCGCGTTGCCGACATCCACCACATGCTGCCGGAATCGCACCTGCATATCGTCGGCGAATATTTCATGCCGATCCGCTTCCAGCTGATGGTGCTGCCGGGCGTCAAGAAGGAAGAGATTCGCACTGTCCATAGCCATATCCATGCGCTCGGCCAGTGCCGCAAGATCGTGCGCGCCAATGGCTGGAAACCGGTCATCGCCGGCGACACGGCAGGCGCCGCCAAGCTGGTACAGGAAACCGGCGACCGTACGATGGCAGCCCTTGCGCCGCGGCTGGCCGCCGACCTCTACAAGCTCGATATCGTCGCCGAAAACGTCGAGGATACCGAGGACAACGTGACCCGCTTCGTCATCCTGTCGCGCGAGGAGAAATGGGCGGAGCGCAGCTCGCCGGAAGAGAAGATCGTTACCACCTTCGTCTTCAACGTCCGCAACATTCCGGCCGCGCTCTACAAGGCGCTCGGCGGCTTTGCCACCAACAGCATCAACATGACGAAGCTCGAAAGCTACCAGCTCGGCGGCCGTTTTGTAGCGACGCAGTTCTACGCCGACATCGAAGGCCATCCGACCGACGCGAATGTGCATCGGGCGCTGGAGGAACTGCGGTTCTTCTCGGAAAAGGTCCGGATATTGGGGGTCTATAAGGGGCATCCGATGCGGGGGCGGCTTTAAGGGGTAACCAAAGCTGGGGCCAACCTCGTCCTTCGAGGCTTCGCTCTTCGAGCTCCGCACCTCAGGATGAGGTGGAGTGAGTCCCGCGGTAAAGTATAAAATGACCCGCGGCAGGAAAAGCCATGCCGCGGGCACAGAGATTAGTCCTCATGGTGAGGTGCGAAAGCCCAAAGTGCTGTAGCCTCGAACCACGAGGACGGGTGGTGACGAAGCAACTCACTTATCCGGCTCACAAACTCTCAGCCGATGACCATCCGGGTCGAGCACGACGAAGGTCGGGCCGAAATCCAGTGTCGTCAGTTCCTGGGCGACCGGCAGGCCGCGAGCTTTCCAGTCCTTGTAATGTTCCGCGACCGCCCCTTCGCCCTCGACCATGAAGGCGAGTTCGCCGCGGCTGCCGATGGCGGAAGGCTGCGGTTCGACGCTGCTGCGGCGCCAGAGGCCGAGGGTGAAACCATTGTCGAGCGGGAAGGCCGCGAAATTCGGCGCGGCGACAGCCGGTTCACGGCCGAGCAGGTCGCGATAGAAGGGTATGCTTTCGGCCGGGTCCTTGACGTAGAAGATGATGAGGTTCGGGCTGGTCATTGGGATATTCCTTCTGGTGATGGGGGATAAGACGGCGATATCTGTCCCGGCCGACAGGTCATCATTGACCTTGCCGGAGCATATATTTGTCGAAGGGTTAGCTGGGATGCTTCTCAGAAGCGCCTATCGCAGGCGGACGTCCTCGCGATACGGGGCACACCCGTCAAGAAAACCAAGATCGCGTTTCATAAAGTCGGACATTCCATCAAGATCCAGGCCAGGATGCCGGCGCGCGAAACGGTGAAGCGCAACTTGAGCGAGACGATGCCGCCAAACCTGCGCCAAAGACACATCATTGACGCCACCCGCAGAACGATGTGCGTTCTCTCTAGCGATGTGAGCAATGCTTTCCATGATCGGTCCTCCTTCCTATGTGGAATGATGCCGATAATAACCGCCTATGCTGACAGTTTCTGGCAGTAGTCTACTGCTCAGGGATCAATCATGGGCAAGGCCCTGCTGCTTGTGCCATTCCTTCGCCAGGACGACGCGGCGTCGCGGGTAGCGGGTCTCCAGCACCGCGAAGTCGACAATGCGATCGGCGCGGAAGTGACGAAAATCCTCGCGCAATTCGCACCAGCCCATGACCATGCGTACTTCATCGAAATAGCCGAGTGCAAAGGGCCAGATGCGCCGGGTCGAAATGGCGCCGTTCACGTCACCATAGGTCAGCTGCACGATGCGTTCGGAGCGGATCGCCTTGCGCATGAGGGAGAGGTCGGCCTTGTCCTCCAGCGCGCGGCGGGTGGCAACGACGAGCGTCGCCTGCTCGACGGTCTCCCGCATCTCATCGGGCAATACGGCGGCGATTTTGGCGAGCGCATCCGCGCCGGCGGCGGCCAGGCGCTCATCGGCGGCACGCGCGACCCAGCGGGATCCGAGCACTAACGCTTCGATTTCATCCTGAGAGAACATCATCGGTGGCAGCATGAAGCCGGGTTTCAGCACATAGCCGATGCCCGGCTCGCCCTCGATCATCGCGCCCTGCGATTGCAGACTGGCGATATCGCGATAGAGCGTGCGCAGGCTGACGCCGGTTTCACCCGCCAGAACCGCGCCACTGACCGGACGGCGATAGCGCCTCAGTGTCTGCAACAGTGTCAGCAAGCGTTCCGAGCGCGCCATGGCGAACGAGGACCTATCGTTTCCATTCCACCCAGTCGCGCATCAGGCGATGGGCGATGGCGCCCTTGGGTGGAGAGGTGTTGCCGGAAGCCGAGACGCGGTCGAGCATCTCGAGCGTCTCTTCCGGCGTGAACCAGCGGCAGTCGTCGAGCTCGGTGGCGTCGATATGGATCTCCGTCGACTTCGCCTCGGCATAGCAGCCGATCATCAGGGAATGCGGCATCGGCCAGGGCTGCGAGGCATGGTAACGCACGCGGCCGGTCTGGATGCCCGATTCTTCATGCGTCTCGCGGCGCACGGCATTCTCGATGGTTTCGCCCGGCTCGACGAAACCGGCGAGACAGGAATACATGCCCGGCGCGAAATGGTGGCTGCGGCCGAGCAGGCAGAGATTTCTCTCCTCGTCGACCGTCAGCATAATGACGACAGGATCGGTGCGCGGGAAGATCATGTGCTCGCAACCGGTACAGACCCGCTTGTAACCGCCGATGCGGCTTTCCATGACCGAGCCGCAGCGGCCGCAGAAGCGGTTGTCGCTGTTCCAGCGGATGAGGCTTACGCCCTGCGCCGCCTCGCCGAGGATTTCGCCTTCAAGTAGGAAATCGCGCCAGAGCGAGCGCATGTCGGCAGGCTTGTAGTGGCTGGCAAGCTCATCGGCATTGATCCGCACCGGCACGGCCAGCCGCGGCTCGCCGGTTTTGCGGTAGCCGAGCAGCACGGCCGCTTCCCAGTCGGGATCAAGCTCCTGCAATTCGTAGCGCGCAAACAGCGGATCGAGCACCTGACCGTCATGCTTCAGAACCAGCTTGTCCTTGGCAAAAGCCAGGATATGCGTGCCTTCCTTCGAAAGTGCGCGCTGGACCGATTCCTCGTCACGATGCTCAGCGTCCCGGTTAAGCTGGTTTTCCGCAAAGGCGGTGAGGCTGCTGGCTTCCGGGTGAGGCGCATCCGAAGAGAAGATCGAGTGGTTCATTGTGAAAGCGTGTCCCGCAACTTGGCTATGAAGCTGTTCATGTCTTCGTCCGTATAGGGTTCCGCCTTGCCGTGGCCCCAGATCGGACCGGGCCAGTTCGCGTCCCCTTCGAACCGTGCAATCACATGAACATGAAGCTGTCGGACGATATTTCCAAGAGCCCCGACGTTGATTTTTGTCGCGCCGGTCACCGTCTTCAGGGCAGCGGCCACCTTGTTGGTCTCGAAGGTCAGCAGAACCTGATCCAGCGGGGTCAGCTCGAATATTTCGGATATGCCGGACCGGCGGGGCACCAGCACCAACCACGGCCAGCGGCTGTCCTTCGACAGGCGGACGTCGCAAAGGCCGGTGATCGTCACGGAAACGCTGTCATTCGCCAGACGATCGTCGAGCGTAAATTCTTTCAATGGGTGATCCTCCGGTGTTTTTTCAAATGTTTAGCAGTTTTTTTTGACCTTGGCTTGCTTTTGATGACGATATTGCCGATATGTGCCTCCGGGAGGTTGGTGGTGGACGAGCCACTCGCCAACCGGGTCAGGTCCGGAAGGAAGCAGCCCCAACGAGCCCGGCACGGGTCATCGTGCCAGCCTCCCACCCTTTTTGAAAGCAAGGCCCGGCTTTCTGCGGGCAATAAGCAGGGCCATGAGCGACACCGAGCGACAAGCAAAAGATGCCGCTTCGACCGGCACCGGTTACCGGGTGCTGGCCCGCAAATATCGGCCCAAGGATTTTACAGACCTGATGGTCGGCCAGGAGCCGATGGTTCGCACGCTGACCAATGCGTTCGAGACCGGTCGTATTGCCCAGGCCTATATGCTGACCGGCGTGCGCGGTGTCGGCAAGACGACGACGGCCCGTATTCTGGCACGCGCGCTGAACTATCGAACCCCCGAGATCGATCGCCCGACCATCGACCTGCGCGAGCCCGGCGAGCATTGCCAGGCGATCATGGAAGGCCGGCATGTCGACGTCATCGAGATGGACGCCGCCTCCCATACCGGCATCGACGATATCCGTGAGATCATCGAGCAGGTGCGCTACCGCCCGGTTTCGGCGCGTTACAAAGTTTACATCATCGACGAAGTGCACATGCTGTCCACGGCCGCCTTCAACGGATTGTTGAAGACGCTGGAAGAGCCGCCGGAGCATGTAAAATTCATCTTCGCCACCACCGAAATCCGCAAGGTGCCGATCACCGTGCTGTCGCGCTGCCAGCGCTTCGACCTGCGCCGCATCAGCGCCTCGGATCTCGTCGGACTGTTCACGACCATCGCCGGAAAGGAAGGCATCGAGGCGGAGCCGGAAGCGCTCGCCATGATCGCCCGCGCCGCCGAGGGATCGGCCCGTGACGGCCTGTCGCTGCTTGACCAGGCAATCGCTCATGGCAGCGGTGTGGTCGTGGCCGATGCCGTCCGCTCGATGCTGGGGCTTGCCGACCGCGCCCGCATCGTCGATCTCTTCCACCACATCATCAAGGGCGATGTCGCAGCCGCTCTGGCGGAATTCAACAGCCAGTACGAGGCCGGTGCCAATCCCGTCGTCGTGCTGACCGACCTTGCCGATTTCACCCATCTCGTCACCCGCCTGAAATACGTGCCTGACGCCGCCAACGATCCATCGCTGAGCGAAGTCGAGCGCAACAAGGCGGCGGAATTCGCACAGGGCGTGGCCGTGACGACGCTGTCGCGTATCTGGCAGATGCTCCTGAAGGGCATACCGGAGACCGAAAGTGCGGCACGCACGGCCGGTGCCGCCGAAATGGTGCTGATCCGGCTGGCGCATGCCGCCCATCTGCCGGCACCCGAAGATGCGGCGCGGCGGCTTGCCGAATTCTCCGACGGCAATAGCAATGGGGGCGCACGTCCCTCGCCCGCTTCGCCCAATGGCAATGGTGGGGGAACGCAGGTCTCCTATCAGGGCAATGTGATGGCGCGGGCGGTCGAGACAGCCGCGCCACGGCCGACGCCACAGGCACCGGTCGCCATGCTGCGCGCCGTTCCGAACACGCAGCCGGACTCTGCTCCCATCGGCCGCATAGAACAAAAGCCGACGGAAGCGCCGAAGCCGCTGGTTGCCATCAATTCGATGACCGACATCGCCGAACTGGCCGGCCAGAAGCGCGATCCGAAACTAAAAGCGATGGTGCGCAGCTTCGTTCGTCCCGTGCGACTAGAACCGGGCCGGCTCGACGTCAGCCTGACGCCCGGTGCGCCCGCGACGCTCCTGAACGAGCTTGCCGTCAAGCTGAAGGAATGGACAGGTATCCACTGGATCGTCAGCCTCAGCCGCGACGAAGGCGAGCCGACAGTGGTGGAAGCCGAGGCAAACGAGCAGCGGCAGAGAGTCGCCGATGCCAGGCAGGACCCTGATGTCGCGGCGATCCTGGCGCAATTTCCGGGCGCCAAGATTATCGACGTGCGCGTCCGTGCGCCCGATATCGAGGAAGAGGAACAGGTCGCCGCTCCGGCAGCCGCCGAATCCGACGAAGGCGATATCCTGCCGGGCGATGACATCGAATTCTAACGGTACTGTGCGGAATCGAACAGCCACGCGGTAAAATCTGCTGGGTGGCTTTCGAAACATATTGTACTAAATCATAATGAAAGACGCGGAAGAAGGACGAGCGACGATGCGCGACATCATGGGCATGATGGGCAAAGTGAAAGAAATGCAGGCCAAGATGGAGAAGATGCAGGCTGAGATCGCCGACATCCGCGTCGAAGGCAAGGCAGGCGGCGGCCTCGTTACCGTCACCGTCAACGGCAAGGGCCTGATGCTGGGCATCAAGATCGATCCATCGCTCTTCAAGGAAGACGATGTCGAGATCCTCGAAGACCTGATCGTCGCAGCCAACAAGGACGCCCAGGACAAGGCAGAGGCGATCACCGCCGAAAAGACTCGCGAACTCACCGCCGGCCTGCCGATCCCGCCCGGCTTCAAGATGCCCTTTTGATAAGCACACTTCCGAAGAGCTTCAGCGCACCGTCCTGCGGATGAGTTCGCGGCCGATCGGTTTCGCCGGCTCGTTCCGCAGCACCAGCGATGTCGTCACGGCGCCATGTCGGGCGATGGAATCGACGATGGTTTCAAGGTCTGATGGTGTCGGCACAAGCACCTTGAGCAAGAAACAATCCTCGCCGGTCAGCCGCAGGACCTCGATGATCTCCGGCATTTCCGAGAACTGCTTGAGGTAGGGGCGGATATGCTCATGCGTCGTCCGCAGCCGGATGACGGCCATCATGCCGAGGCCGACGGCGGCGGGATCGACGACGGCGCGATAGCCGGCGATGATGCTGCGCTCCTCCAGCCGCTTCAGGCGCTCGGAGGCGGCCGGCTGCGACAGGCCGACACGACGGCCGAGTTCCGAGACGGAAATCCGGCCATCCTGCTGCAATATTTCGATCATCGACAGATCGGTCGGATCCAGGTCTCTCTCGAAGCTTTCCATTTTGAACCTTCAATTCATCGGCGCGCCCAAGTTTTATCCGATGGATTGTAATGTCAATGATGGAAGCGATATGCCAGTTTCTCTCCGTCAACAGACAGCGAGAGGAAAGATATGAGCGATATCATCGTCCTGCCCGGCCTTGGTGGGTCCGGGGAAGGCCACTGGCAAACCCTTTGGGAGCAACAGGACCCGCGACTGCGCCGGTTTCAGCCGGCGAGCTGGGACAGGCCGGAGCTTACCGACTGGATCGCCGCGCTCGATCGCGAGATCGACCGGGTGAAGACACCGCCGATCTTGGTCGGCCATAGCCTTGCCTGCCAGTTCATCGCGCATTGGGCGGTTTCCGCGAAAACTAGAGTCCTCGGTGCATTTCTCGTCGCGGTGCCGGATCCGACCGGCGCGGTCTATCTGAGTGGAGCCCCGAGCTTCGCCAATCCGCCGCGCCAAAGGTTGCCGTTTCCGTCGCTTCTCGTCACCAGCACCAACGATCCCTACGGCCCGTTCGACTATGCCAAGGAAAGCGCTTCCGTCTGGGGCAGCGAGCTCGTCGATGTCGGTCCGCTCGGCCATATCAATGCCGCCTCTGGGATCGGGGAATGGCCGGCTGGGCGAGCGTTGTTCGAACGCTTCTGTGCTCGACTCGGCTGACGAGCGACGCGATCCGTTTGGAAAACAGGCGGAGGGATGCTATGTCACGGCATCCTTCTTGTCTTGATCGGAAGAGCGCGATGAGCCTCACGACATTGCTTGTTTTCGCCGGTGCGCTGTTTATCGCGGCCGGATCGCCGGGACCGAATATCGCGGCCCTGGTCGCGCGCGTGCTGACCAGGGGTGCACGCGACGTCCTGCCCTTTCTCGCCGCCATGTGGATCGGCGAAGCGATCTGGCTGACCTGTGCGGTCGCGGGTCTCGCCACCATCGCCGAAACCTTCCATTGGGCCTTCGTCGCGATCAAATGGCTGGGCGTCGCCTATCTGCTCTATCTCGCCTGGAAAATGTGGTTTGCGGCGGCGGATGCCTCTGAGGAACAGCTTCCGGAGGCGCAGTCGCCGGCACGACTGTTCTTTGCCGGCCTGACCGTGACGATGGGCAATCCTAAGATCATGGTGTTCTACGTGGCGCTGCTGCCCTCGATCATCGATCTCCATGCGGTCACGCTTGCCGGCTGGGCCGAGCTGGTGGCGACGATGTTCGTCGTGCTGATCGTCATCGATCTATCCTGGGCCATGCTTGCGGCCAAGGCCAGGGGCTTCCTCAAAAGCCGCCGCGCCGTGCGGATGGCCAACCGCGCCAGTGCCGGCACCATGGCGGGCGCGGCCGTCGCCATTGCCATGCGATAAGCCTGGGGATCGACAGCCGGAATTTTCATGGGGCGATCATCCCTTCCGTGATTCCGTTCCCGCAACTTATCGGCTAAAAGCCTCCCATGGCAAAGCGAGTCACCGGTCCCGAAATCGAAAAACTCATCCAGCTCCTGGCGAAGGTGCCGGGGCTTGGGCCGCGCTCGGCGCGCCGCGCCGCATTGCACCTGATCAAGAAGAAGGACCAGCTTCTCGGCCCCCTCTCCCATGCCATGGGCGAGGCCTATGACAAGGTGAAGATCTGCTCGCGCTGCGGCAATGTCGACACCGTCGATCCCTGCACCGTCTGCACCGACGGCCACCGCGACCAGTCCGTCATCATCGTCGTCGAAGATGTCGCCGACCTCTGGGCGCTGGAGCGCGCCGCCGCGATGAATGCCGCCTATCATGTGCTTGGCGGCGTTCTCTCCCCGCTCGACGGCGTCGGTCCTGACGATCTCAACATTCGGGGCCTGATCCAGCGTGTCGGCGAAGGCGGCATCCGCGAAATTATCATCGCTGTCAACGCCACCGTCGAAGGGCAGACCACAGCACACTATATAACCGACCAGCTCGCCGGCCTTGAGGTGAAAATCACCCGATTGGCGCATGGCGTACCCGTCGGTGGCGAACTCGACTATCTCGACGAAGGCACGCTGACGGCGGCGCTCAGGGCGCGGACGGCGATTTGAGGGAGGGACTGCCTATGAGGAGAGTGACTGAGGGGGGTATCTCCCGGCATATCCTGGGCCTCCTTATTCTCCTCCTAGCCCTTCTCCCCCTCCCCGCCTTCGCCGCCTCCAAGGCCGATGTCGAAGCCCAATTCCAGGCCTGGATCCAAAAAGACCTCTGGCCGGAAGCAAAAAAAGACGGCATTTCCGAAAAGACCTTCCAGGCCGCCTTTGCCGGCGTGACGCTGAACTGGAGCCTGCCCGATCTCGCCCCGCCCGGCTTTCCGAAGCCCAAGGAGCAGAAGCAGACACAGGCGGAATTCTCCTCGCCCGCGCCCTACTTCAATGAGGGACGTCTGCAGAGGCTGGCGGTGACGGGGCGCGGCTTCGCTTCGCAATATGGCCCGGCGCTGAAAAAGATCGAGAAGGTCTATGGCGTGCCCGGCCCGATCCTGCTTGCCATCTGGGGTCGCGAGACCGGCTTCGGCGCGGCCAAACTGCCGAATTCGGCGGTGCAGGTGCTGGCGACCAAGGCCTTCATGTCGACCCGCAAGGAGATGTTCCGCACCGAGTTGATTGCCGGCTTGCGCATTCTCGAGCATGGCGACGTCGCGCCCGATCAGTTCATGGGATCCTGGGCCGGCGCACTCGGCCAGCCGCAGTTCATGCCGACCAGCTACCTGAAATATGCGGTCGATTTCGACGGCGACGGCCATCGCAATATCTGGACGTCGGTCCCGGATACGCTTGCCTCCATCGCCAACTATCTGGTGCAGAAGGGCTGGCAGCGCGGCCGTGGCTGGGGTTACGAAGTGACGATCCCGGAGAGTGTTTCCTGCGCGCAGGAAGGGCCTGATCTCGCCAAGCCGATTTCGCAATGGACGTCGCTCGGGATCGCCAGGATCACCGGCAAGACATTTCCCTCGGACGAACTGCGCGCCAGCGGCATGATGCTGGTGCCGGCCGGCCGCGATGGGCCGGAATTCATCGTCACGCCGAATTTCTACACCATCAAGGAATATAATAATTCCGACCTCTACGGTCTCTATATCGGCAATCTCGCCGACCGCATCGCCTATGGCTCCGGCGCTTTTCAGGGCCAATGGGGCGATGTCGGAAAGATGCTGCGCTCCGATGTCGCGGGCATGCAGAAGACTTTGGAGCGCAAGGGCTACGACGTCGGCGGCACGGACGGCCTGCCGGGCTATAAGACGAGACGGTCGATCGGCCAATGGCAGGAAAAGAGCGGTATGAAGCCTACCTGCTATCCCGACAGTTCGATGCTTGGCGTGCTGAAATAAGCGGCAGAGCGGGGTTCCGGCGCGAATGCCTTGCAATTTGGCGGGAACGGGATTATATCCGCTTCAAATTCTTGATCGTGTGATGAAGAGTGGGCCGCAAGGACCCGCTCTTTTTTATTACCTCGATCTCCCAATTGCAGCACCCTGCAGGAGTGAACGCTTGTCGGAAGTGACAAACGCAGACAATATCAATGAACCGCGGCTGATCGTCGAAACCGGCCTTGACCAGCGCATCGCCGCCATCATCGAGCCCGTGATCGTCGGCATGGACTATCGCCTGGTGCGTGTTCGCCTCATGAACCAGAACGGCCTCACTTTGCAGGTCATGGCTGAGCGCAACGACGGCTCCATGAACGTCCAGGGCTGCGAAGAGATCTCAACAGCGATTTCGCCGGTGCTGGATGTGGAAGATCCGGTCGATAAGGCGTATCATCTGGAAGTCTCTTCGCCCGGCATCGACCGCCCGATGGTGCGCAAGTCGGATTTCGTCCGCTGGAACGGCCACATCGTCAAGTGCGAGACTTCGATCCTGGTGGACAACCGCAAGCGGTTTCGCGGCAAGATCACCGACGTCAATGACGATGGCTTTACGATCGAGCGCGATCAGGTCGCTTATGGCGAAGAACCGAAGGTCACCATTCCGTTCAGCACGCTGGCCGAAGCCAAGCTGATCCTGACGGACGATCTTATCCGCGATGCGTTGCGCGCCGACAAGCAGGCGAAAGCCGAGGCTGCGAACCAGAACGAAGCGGACGAAGAAGAATAAACCGATCAACGAACCGCCTAACGGGACGGGAACCCCAGGGCAGGAAGACGGAGACTAAACATGGCAGTCAGTGCGAACCGGCTAGAACTTCTGCAGATTGCAGATGCAGTGGCGCGCGAAAAGGTCATCGACCGCGAGATCGTGCTTGCCGCGATGGCGGACGCGATTCAGAAGGCCGCGCGCTCGCGTTACGGCACGGAATCGAACATCCGCGCCGACATCAATCCGAAGACCGGCGAAATCCGTCTGCAGCGTCTGCTCGAAGTCGTCGAAAAGGCCGAAGACTATTCCACGCAGATCCCGCTGGAACTGGCCCGCGACCGCAACCCGGATGCAGCCCTTGGCGACTTTATCGCCGATCCGCTGCCGCCGATGGATTTCGGCCGCATCGCCGCCCAGTCGGCCAAGCAGGTCATCGTGCAGAAGGTGCGCGAAGCCGAGCGTGACCGCCAGTTCGACGAATTCAAGGACCGCGTCGGCGAAATCGTCAACGGCACCGTCAAGCGTGTCGAATACGGCAACGTCATCGTCGATCTCGGCCGTGGCGAAGGCATCATCCGCCGCGACGAAATGATCCCGCGCGAAAACTTCCGCTACGGCGACCGCGTTCGCGCCTATGTCTATGACGTGCGCCGCGAACAGCGTGGCCCGCAGATCTTCCTGTCGCGCACGCATCCGCAGTTCATGGTCAAGCTCTTCACCATGGAAGTACCGGAAATCTACGACGGCATCATCCAGGTGAAGTCGGTTGCCCGCGATCCGGGCTCGCGCGCCAAAATCGCCGTCATTTCCAACGACTCGTCGATCGATCCGGTCGGCGCCTGCGTCGGTATGCGCGGTTCGCGCGTTCAGGCCGTCGTCGGCGAATTGCAGGGCGAAAAGATCGACATTATTCCGTGGTCCAACGAGCCGGCGAACTTTGTCGTCAACGCGTTGCAGCCGGCGGAAGTCTCGAAGGTCGTTCTCGATGAAGATGCCGAGCGCATCGAAGTCGTGGTTCCGGACGAACAACTGTCGCTGGCCATTGGCCGTCGCGGCCAGAACGTCCGCCTCGCCTCGCAGCTGACCGGCTGGGATATCGACATCATGACGGAAGCGGAAGAGTCCGAGCGCCGTCAGAAGGAATTCAACGAGCGCACCAACCTGTTTATGGACGCGCTCGACGTCGACGAGATGGTCGGCCAGGTTCTGGCCTCGGAAGGCTTTGCCGCCGTCGAGGAACTGGCTTACGTCGAACTCGACGAAATCGCCTCCATCGACGGTTTCGACGAAGAGACCGCCCAGGAAATCCAGCAGCGCGCCCGCGAATATCTGGAGCGCCTGGAAGCTGAAATGGACGAGAAGCGCAAGGCGCTCGGCGTTGCCGACGAACTGCGTCAGATCAACGGCATGACCGCGCAGATGATGGTTGCCCTCGGTGAGGACGGCATCAAGACGATCGAGGACTTCGCCGGCTGCGCCGCCGACGATCTCGTCGGCTGGAGCGAGCGCAAGAACGGCGAAACGAAGAAGTTCGAGGGCCTGTTCTCCAAGCTCGAAATCTCGCGCGTCGAAGCCGAACAGATGATCGTACAGGCTCGCCTGGCGGCCGGCTGGATCACTGAAGCCGATCTCGCCACCGAGACCGAAGAGGTCGCGGAGGATGAGACCGAGCAAGAAGCATGACGAGCACCACTGAGCCGAATGCGGCGCCTGAGGACGACGATCTCGGGACTGACGTGAACGGACGCATGTGCATCGTAACACGCGAAAGCGGATCGCCGGATGAGCTGATCCGCTTCGTCGCCGCTCCGGACGGGACGATCGTTCCTGATCTGAAGCGGCAGCTGCCGGGACGCGGCTGCTGGGTCAAGCTCGACCGGGCACTGGTGGACAAGGCAGTGGCGAAGAAATTGTTTGCCCGCGCCCTGAAGGCGGAGGTGACGGTACCGAGCGATCTCGGCGCAACCGTCGACCGCCTTCTCGTGGCGCAGCTTGCCGGGATGATGCACATGGCGCGCAAAGCGAGCCAGTTCGTCAATGGCTCGTCGAAAGTCGATGGCTCCGTTCGCAACGGTTCGGCACTTGCCGTGTTCCATGCGATCGATGCCGCCGATGACGGCGTTCGCAAGATCGACCAGGCAAGAAAGGCCTGGCATCTCGGGATGGAGACCGAAAAGGAAATACCGTCATTCCGTGTCTTCACGGAGGCGGAAATGGAAGAACTGATGGGCCAGAACGCTTTTATCCATGCCGCAGCGCTTGCAGGGCGGGCGGGTGAGGGTGTAGTGAAGCGCGCAAACCTGCTCGAACGGTACCGCAACGGCGGTCAGTCCCGGGCAACGGGCGGCGCTGGCCGGCGAAAACAATGACGCGGTCACCGGTCGATACCGGACGCCTCATTAAGGTACATGCATTGAACGACAGGGTCTAACGGACGTTTCCGAGCCCTGTCCGAAGGAACGGGAACGGAATGACCGACAATCAAGACGACAAGACGCTGAGTGCATCGGGTAAGAAGACCCTCACCCTGAAGCCTTCAGGCGTGAACCAGGGCACCGTGCGCCAGGACATGGGCCGCGGTCGCACCAAGGCGGTCGTGGTTGAGACCCGCAAGCGCCGTCCGCTACGCCCAGAAGACGAAAAGCCGATCGTTGCGACGACTGCCGCCACGCCATCCGTGACGCGGGTTGCCGAACCGACGCCGCAGCCGCCGCGCCCGCCGCAGCCGGCTCCGCGCATTCATCAACCAGGTGGCCAGCAGCAGCGGCCGCAGCAATCCAACCAGAACAACCAGCAGCGCCCGCAGCAGGAACGTTCGTCGCGTCCGGTGGTCCTGAACCATCTGTCGGCTGGCGAAATGGATGCCCGCCGCCGCGCGCTTGCCGAAGCCCAGATCCGTGACGCCGCCGACGCGGTTCGTCGCGCCGAGGAAGAAGCCCGCCGCGCCGAGGAAGAGGCCGCTCGCCGCATCGTCGAGCAGGCTGAAGCCGCTCGTCGCGCCGAGGAAGAGGCCGCTCGCGCCCTTGAGCCCAAGGTCGAGACGCCCGCACCGGTGGAAGAACCGAAGCCGGCAGTCCAGGCAACTGCTGCTCCGGTTGTTGCCCGTCGTCCGGATGCGGCTCCGCAGCCGGCGCGCCCAGGCGCTCCAGCCGCTGAAGCACCGGCCAATCGCCGCCGGGTCAATGAAGAAGAAACCGATCGTGGCCCGCCGCGCGGTGGCGCCCCCGCTCGTGGCAAGGTCGTTCGCGCCGAACCGGCAAAGCCGGTCACCACGCGTCCGAAGACGGACGAAGAGCGCCGCCGCGGCAAGCTGACGGTTACGACCGCCAATGTCGACGAAGACGGTAGCGCCCGTGGCCGCTCACTGTCGGCCATGCGCCGTCGCCAGGAAAAGTTCCGCCGCAGCCAGATGCAGGAAACGCGCGAGAAGATCACGCGTGAAGTCGTGCTACCGGAAACCATCACCATCCAGGAACTGTCGCAGCGCATGTCCGAACGTGCCGTCGACGTCATCAAGTTCCTGATGAAGGAAGGCCAGATGATGAAGCCGGGCGACGTCATTGACGCCGATCTGGCAGAACTCATCGCCGCCGAATTCGGCCACACGGTCAAGCGCGTTTCGGAATCGGACGTCGAACTCGGCATCTTCAATGTTGGCGACGAAGACGGCGAACTGATTTCCCGTCCGCCCGTCGTCACCATCATGGGCCACGTCGACCACGGCAAGACCTCGCTGCTCGACGCCATCCGCCACGCCAATGTGGTGGCCGGTGAAGCCGGTGGCATCACCCAGCATATCGGCGCGTACCAGGTCGAACAGAACGGTCACAAGATCACCTTCATCGACACCCCGGGCCATGCCGCCTTCACGGCGATGCGTGCCCGTGGCGCCCAGGCGACCGACATCGCCGTTCTGGTGGTTGCGGCCGACGACAGCGTGATGCCGCAGACGATCGAATCGATCAACCATGCCAAGGCCGCAGGCGTTCCGATCATCGTTGCGATCAACAAGGTCGACAAGCCTTCCGCCGATCCGCAGAAGGTTCGCAACCAGCTGCTGCAGCACGAAGTCTTCGTGGAATCCATGGGCGGTGAAGTGCTCGACGTGGAAGTTTCCGCGAAGAACCGCACCAACCTCGACAAGCTGCTCGAAGCCATCCTGCTGCAGGCGGAAATCCTTGATCTCAAGGCCAATCCGAACCGCACCGCTGAAGGCACCGTCATCGAAGCCCAGCTCGATCGCGGCCGTGGCTCCGTTGCCACTGTCCTCATCCAGAAGGGCACCCTGCGTCCGGGCCAGATCGTCGTTGCCGGCGATCAGTGGGGCCGCGTGCGCGCTCTGGTCAACGACAAGGGCGAGCATGTGAAGGAAGCCGGTCCGGCGACCCCGGTCGAGGTTCTCGGTCTTTCCGGTGCACCGCAGGCCGGCGACAAGTTCGCCGTCGTCGAAAACGAAAGCCGTGCCCGCGAAATCTCGGAATATCGTCAGCGCCTGACCCGCGACAAGGCGGCTGCTCGTCAGTCCGTCCAGCGCGGTTCGCTGGAACAGATGATGATGACGCTTCAGGCCACGGGGACAAAGGAATTCCCGCTGGTCATCAAGGGCGACGTGCAGGGCTCGATCGAAGCCATTGCCGGCGCGCTGGACAAGCTCGGTACCGACGAAGTTCGTGCTCGCATCGTGCATTCCGGCGTCGGCGGCGTGACCGAATCCGATATCTCGCTGGCCGGAGCCTCCGACGCGGCGATCATCGGCTTCAACGTCCGCGCCAACTCGCAGGCTCGTACGCTCGCCGAGCGTGAAGGCATCGAAATCCGCTACTACAACATCATCTACGACCTGGTGGATGACGTGAAGGCAGCGATGTCGGGCCTGCTCTCTCCGGAACGGCGCGAAACCTTCCTCGGCAACGCCGAAATCCTCGAGGTGTTCAACATCACGAAGGTCGGCAAGGTCGCGGGTTGCCGCGTCACCGAAGGCAAGGTCGAGCGCGGCGTCGGCGTCCGCCTGGTGCGCGACAACGTCGTCATCCACGAAGGCAAGCTCAAGACGCTCAAGCGCTTCAAGGACGAAGTCTCCGAAGTCAACATGGGCCAGGAATGCGGTATGGCCTTCGAAAACTACGAAGACATCCGCGCCGGCGATACGATCGAATGCTTCCGCGTCGAGCATATCACCCGCACGCTGTAAAAGCGCGAAGTTGAAACAATGGGACGGGCGCCGGAACATGCAGTCCGGCGCCCGAATCTTTTGGGACCAAAGCAAATGGCAACAAGACCAACTACTTCCGCGCCTTCGCAGCGCATGCTTCGCGTCGGCGAACAGGTGCGCGCCGCGATCACCCAGGTCCTGCAGCGCGGCGAAGTGCGTGACGACCTGATCGAACGAACCGTGATCTCCATTTCCGAGGTGCGTATGTCGCCGGACCTGAAGATCGCCACCGCCTTTGTGACGCCCCTCGGCGTCGCCGACCACGACCTCATCATCGATACGCTCAATCGCCACACGAAATACATCCGTGGCCGTCTCGGGCAGCATCTCCGGCAGATGAAATTCATGCCGGAAATCCGCTTCAAAGACGATACCAGCTTCGACAACTACAAGAAGATCGATGCGCTGCTGCGGTCGCCGGAGGTCCAGCGCGACCTCAAGGACGACGACACCGATACCGACGAAAACCGATAACAGAGACAGAGAATGTCCAAACCACGCAAGCCCAAGGGCCGCCCGATTTCGGGCTGGCTGATCCTCGACAAGCCGGTTGATTTCGGCTCGACCGAGGCCGTTTCCAAGATCAAATGGCTGTTCAAGGCGCAGAAGGCGGGCCATGCCGGCACGCTCGATCCGCTTGCCTCCGGCATGCTGCCGATCGCGCTTGGCGACGCCACCAAGACCGTTCCCTACGTCATGGACGGCCGCAAGATCTACGAATTCACCGTCAGCTGGGGCGAGGAACGCGCCACGGACGACCTTGAAGGCGAAGTGACGCAGTCTTCGGACAAGCGCCCAAGCGAAGACGAGATCCGCGCGCTGCTGCCAAACTACACAGGCGTCATCAACCAGATCCCGCCGCAGTTTTCCGCGATCAAGATCGCCGGCGAGCGCGCCTACGACCTCGCCCGCGAGGGTGAAACGGTCGAAATCCCGTCGCGCGAAGTCGAGATCTTCCGTCTGACGCTGCTTGCCTGCCCGGATGCCGACACGGCGCATTTCGAAGTGGAATGCGGCAAGGGTACCTATGTCCGGGCACTTGCCCGCGATTTCGGCCGCGATCTCGGCTGCTACGGCCATATTTCCGGCCTGCGCCGCAGCTTCGTCGCGCCCTTCGCCGAGGAGGCCATGGTGCCGCTCGCCGATCTGGTGGCGCTCGAGGAGATCGAGGACGCGGATGAGCGGCTTGCCGCCCTGGACGCGCTGCTGATCGACACCGCCGAGGCGCTGTCATCCCTACCGCATCTCGTCATCAACGACGACCAGGCGCATCGCCTGAAGATGGGCAACCCTATTCTCGTGCGCGGCCGCGATGCGCCTGTTGCCGAAACCGAAGCCTATGCCACGGCGCGCGGCAAGCTGATCGCCATCGGCGAGATCGGCGAAGGCGAATTCCGCCCGAAGCGGGTTTTCGGCTGATCGCTATTCGGCCAGCCGAAAATGGCGGGACTCGCGAGGCAACAGCGATGCGATATGTTTTCCGACGGGCTATGAAGGCCCGTTCAAGGGGGAAGATATGCGCGGAGTTAAAATCGGAATACTGACGTTCTTTTCGCTGTTCCTGACGGTTGCCAGCGCCCATTCCGCCGAGCGGTGGGCCGCACTTCCGGCTTTTCCTCCAATGCCGGAGCCGAAGACGAGCGGCATGGCCGATGTCAACGACATCAAGATGTATTATGCCGAATATGGTGAGGGCACCCCGATCCTCTTCATCCATGGCGGGCTTGGAAATGCCGATGTCTGGGGCCATCAGGTCGCTGATTTCGCGAGGGATCATCTGGTCATCGTCGCCGACAGCCGCGGGCATGGTCGCTCCACGCGCAGCCAGCAACCCTTCGGCTACGATCTGATGACTTCGGATTATGCCGCGCTTCTCGACTATCTGAAAACCGGCAAGGTAACGTTGGTGGGATGGTCGGATGGCGGCATCATCGGCATCGACATGGCAATGAAGTACCCCGATAAGCTGACGCGCGTAATCGCTCAGGCGGCAAATGTCACGACCGATGGGGTGAAACCTGACGTGATGAACAACAAGACCTTCAGCAACTACATCGATGTCGCCGGCGAATATTACAGGAAACTGTCGCCGACGCCGAACGAATACGATGCTTTTGTCAACCAGATCTCGGAGATGTGGGCAACGCAACCGGCATGGACGGCAGCCGACCTTGGAAAGATCGCGGTGCCGGTTACGCTTGCCATCGGTGACCAAGACGAGGCGGTTAAGCTCGACCATACGCAGATGATGGCGAAGGAAATTCCGGGCGCGAAGCTTGTCATCCTGAAAGACGCCAGCCATTTCGCCATGCTGCAGGATCCTGAGGGTTATGATGCGATGATCCGGAATGCCATGGCGGGGCGCTGAAAGCCGCCTGGGGGAGAACCCTCTTTCCATTACCGCTTATTTGGTTTATAGGCAGCGCCAGCATCGGGCCTGCTCGATTGCATTCGCGGCCAATGCTGGACGACATCCCGGCGTTTGGCGACTTATTTCCTCCTCATAGAAAGGACCATCCGATGTCGATTACTGCTGAGCGCAAAGCTGCGCTGATCAAGGAATACGCCACCGTCGAAGGCGATACCGGTTCTCCGGAAGTCCAGGTTGCTATCCTGACCGAGCGCATCAACAACCTCACGGACCATTTCAAGGACCACAAGAAGGACAACCACTCCCGTCGTGGCCTCCTGACCATGGTCTCCAGCCGCCGTTCGCTTCTTGATTACCTCAAGAAGAAGGATGAAGGCCGCTATTCCAAGCTGATCGGTAGCCTCGGCATCCGTCGCTAATGAATTTTCCGGCGGGCGTTCACCTGAACGTCCGCCGGATGCTTTTGGGGCATACCTGCTCCGCCCGAACATGATCCCGAAGAATGCGAAGCAGTTTTCGGACGGGATCATGGTACAATGGAAGACCTGTTTGTGCGGCGCGCTCCGTTTGCGCCAGATAAAACAGACCCGGCAGCCCGGATGGGCCGGTGCTGCCAACAACAACCGTTGACCTGTCATGGGGCAGGATTGCCGGATGCTTTCAGCCGAAGCCGCAAGCTTCGGCCGATCCTTGAAAGCCTCTCGTTGTCTTGCCCGTGATGCGTCACATTCGTGCGGTTGAAGATGTGCCTTGCCGCCCCGGCGACGGCGCCTTTTCCCGCATCACGCAAGGACAAGATATGTTCGATATCCATACCGTCGAAATCGAGTGGGCAGGCCGCCCGCTGAAGCTCGAAACCGGCAAGATCGCCCGCCAGGCTGATGGCGCCGTCATGGCGACCTACGGCGAGACCGTGGTTCTTGCCACCGTCGTTTCGGCCAAGTCGCCGAAGCCGGGCCAGGATTTCTTCCCGCTCACCGTCAACTACCAGGAAAAGACCTATGCAGCCGGCAAGATCCCCGGCGGCTACTTCAAGCGCGAAGGCCGTCCGAGCGAAAAGGAAACCCTGGTTTCCCGCCTGATCGACCGCCCGATCCGCCCGCTCTTCCCGGAAGGCTACAAGAACGATACCCAGGTCGTCGTCACCGTCATTCAGCATGACCTCGAAAACGATCCGGACATCCTGTCGATGGTTGCCACTTCGGCTGCCCTGACGTTGTCGGGCGTTCCGTTCATGGGCCCGATCGGCGGCGCCCGCGTCGGTTACATCAACGGCGAATACGTCCTCAACCCGCATCTCGACGAGATGGACGAATCGAGCCTCGACCTCGTCGTCGCCGGCACGCAGGACGCCGTTCTGATGGTTGAGTCGGAAGCCAAGGAATTGCCTGAAGACGTCATGCTCGGCGCCGTCATGTTCGGTCATCGCGGTTTCCAGCCCGTCATCGACGCGATCATCAAGCTCGCTGAAGTCGCTGCCAAGGAACCGCGCGATTTCACGCCGGAAGATCATTCCGAACTCGAAGCCGAAATGCTCGGCATCGCCGAAGCCGAGCTGCGCACCGCCTACAAGAACACGCAGAAGGCCGAGCGTTACGCTGCCGTCGACGCCGTCAAGGCCAAGGTCAAGGCACACTTCTTCCCGGAAGGCGTCGAGCCGAAGTATTCCGCCGAAGTCATCGGCGCCGTCTTCAAGCACCTGCAGGCCAAGATCGTTCGCTGGAACATCCTCGACACCAAGAGCCGCATCGACGGCCGCGACCTGTCGACCGTTCGCCCGATCGTTTCGGAAGTCGGCCTTCTGCCGCGCACGCACGGTTCGGCGCTGTTTACCCGCGGTGAAACGCAGGCAATCGTCGTCGCCACGCTCGGCACCGGCGAAGACGAACAGTATGTCGACAGCCTGACCGGCATGTACAAGGAGCGCTTCCTGCTCCATTACAACTTCCCTCCCTACTCGGTTGGCGAAACCGGCCGCATGGGCTCCCCGGGTCGTCGCGAAATCGGTCACGGCAAGCTCGCATGGCGCGCTATCCGCCCGATGCTGCCGACGGTCGAACAGTTCCCCTACACGCTGCGCGTCGTCTCCGAGATCACCGAGTCCAACGGCTCGTCCTCGATGGCAACGGTTTGCGGCACCTCGCTCGCACTGATGGACGCCGGCGTTCCACTGGCCAAGCCAGTTGCCGGCATTGCCATGGGTCTGATCCTGGAAGGTGATCGCTTCGCTGTTCTCTCCGACATTCTCGGTGACGAAGACCACCTCGGCGACATGGACTTCAAGGTCGCCGGCACTGCCGACGGCATCACCTCGCTGCAGATGGACATCAAGATCGCCGGCATCACCGAAGAGATCATGAAGGTCGCTCTCGGCCAGGCACAGGGCGGTCGCACCCACATCCTCGGCGAAATGTCCAAGGCAATCACCGAAAGCCGCGGCCAGCTCGGCGAATTCGCACCGCGCATCGAAGTCATGAACATCCCGGTCGACAAGATCCGTGAAGTCATCGGCTCCGGCGGCAAGGTCATCCGCGAAATCGTCGAAAAGACCGGCGCGAAGATCAACATCGAAGACGACGGCACCGTCAAGATCGCCTCGTCCTCCGGCAAGGAAATCGAAGCGGCCCGCAAGTGGATCCACTCGATCGTCGCCGAGCCGGAAGTCGGCCAGATCTACGAAGGCACTGTTGTCAAGACCGCCGACTTCGGCGCTTTCGTCAACTTCTTCGGCGCCCGCGACGGCCTCGTGCATATCTCGCAGCTCGCTTCCGAGCGTGTCGCCAAGACCCAGGACGTCGTCAAGGAAGGCGACAAGGTCTGGGTCAAGCTGCTCGGCTTCGACGAACGCGGCAAGGTCCGCCTGTCCATGAAGGTTGTCGATCAGGCAACCGGCCAGGAACTCGCCGCCAAGAAGGACGACGCGGCCGAATAAGCTGCGCCTCCATTCATGTTCCGGGGCGCGGAATTCGTTTCCGCGCCCTTTTTCTATCCGCTGACCGCACGAGACCAAGACCATGAGCCGCGACGCCCTGAAGACCCTGTTCCATCCCTTTGCCTCCGGCACCGTCGCCACGCCCGGCGAAGGCGAGCGCATCCTGTTTCTCGGCGCGGAAGCGGGCTTTTCCCTGCCGGCCGACTTTGCCGCAGAGCTTTCCGCCGTCCAGGGCTTCCGGCCCTTCTACCGCCAGCTGCAGGCGCAGCGGATCAATGTGACACCGGAGATCGAGGGCGCGGATTATGACGGCGCGCTGGTGCTCTGCACCAAGCACAAGGGCGAGAACGAGGCCTCTATCGCCACGGCGCTGTCGCGCGTGAAGGCGGGTGGGTTGATCGTCGTCGCCGGCAGCAAGGAAGACGGCATCCAGCCGCTGCGCAAGCGCGTCGAAGGCTTCGGCCTCGAGGTCAACCATATGCCGAAATATCACGGCGTCGCCTTCTGGTTCGCCCGTCCGGCCGATATCAGCGCGCCGACCGCGCAGCTGGTGAAGCCCGCCACGCGCGTCGACGGCCGCTTTACCACGACAGCGGGCATGTTCTCGCATGACCGCATCGATGCCGGCTCGGAATTGCTCGCTTCGCGCCTGCCGACCGATTTTTCCGGCGATGCCGCTGATTTCGGCGCCGGCTGGGGGTACCTCTCGGTGGAACTGGCGACCAAGTCGCCACGGATTGCCCGTATCGACCTCTACGAGGCCCACTACGACGCGCTGGAGGCCGCGAGGGCCAATCTCCTTGCAAACTGCCCGAAGGTCGCTCAGCGCTTCTTCTGGCACGACCTGGCCGGCGAGCCGGTCAAGGACAAGTACGACCTGATCATCATGAACCCGCCCTTCCATGAAGGGCACGCCGCCGAGCCTTCGCTTGGCCAGGCGATGATCAAGACGGCGTCTTCGGCGCTGCGCGGCGGCGGCCGCCTGATGCTGGTCGCCAATCGCGGCCTGCCCTACGAGCCGGTGCTGGCTGAGAACTTCAAGGAAAGCGGCGAGACCTGCCGCAATGCGCGCTTCAAGGTGCTGTGGGCGAAGAAGTAAACGGCGGATCGGACGTCAAATCCGGTGATAGACCCTATGCTCGACAAGATTTCGGAGCGTGGCTTCATCATTCGATTTGGTGCCGATCCTCGGCATGAGCCAGAGTCGGTTCACCATAATGACAGCTCGGCCTTTGCTCGAACCGAGCATGGATCAAACGCGATCCAGGAACTCAAGCACTCGGATGGTGAGTAGCGCGGTTGCGTCGGCGTCATATGACGAGAGCGAGCTGTCGGCGAAGTAGTGCTGATCGCCAGGGTACAGGAAAAGCTCCGCGTCCTCGACCTTCTCCACGATCTGGCGGGCGGCGTCGATGTCGCCCTCGCCGACGAAGATCGGGTCGTTGTCCATACCGTGAATCTGGACCGCGACGCCGTCCGGCCAGGGTCCGAAGGCCCACTCGCCACTGATCGGCAGGCAAGAGTGAAAGAGCAGGGCTCCGCGGGCTCCGGGCCGTGTCTGTGCCAGCTTCTGCGCCGGCAGCACACCGAACGAGAACCCGGCGTAGACGATCTCGGGAGGTAGTTCGTCGGCGAAGCGGACGCCGCGCTCCCGCATGTCGTCGAATCCGACCTCACCGATATAGGCGAGACCCGCATCGATGCTCTGGAACGTGCGTCCGTCGAACAGGTCCGGCGTGTGCACGATGTGACCGGTGGCCCGCAAGTCGTCGGCGAAGGCACGCACACCCAGGGTCAGCCCCTGTGCGTGGTGGAACAACAAGACCTCGGCCATACGGAGCCTCCGGGTTGGATGGTCTGGCACACGTTCGGCCACTTTACAGAGTCACCGCCTCGCCGGGAAGAGTGCGGACGCGTTACAGAAATAACGACGGCAAACTGCCAGATGCCCCATTGAATTGCCTTTGAGCAAGCACGGAAGTCCACCAGTCTGAAAAGTGCCGCTGATGTCTTGCTGCATGGGACCGGGCTACCCCTACGACATCGCGAGCGAAAGCCCGCTACGTGCCCGCTCCATCCGCCCATTCGTGGCTGAGAACGGCATAGATATATTCGTCGCCCCAGACACCGTTGAAACGGTCATTTTCAATCAGATGCGCCTCGCGGCGCAATCCCAGCCGTTCGACGACCCCGACGGAAGCGGTATTTTGCGCATCCAGCCGCGCGAAAATCCGGTGCAGGCCGAATGTGCCGAAGCCCAGATCGATGATGGTACGCACCGCCTCGGTCGCGTAGCCTTTGCCGGCAAAGGCCGGATTGAAGATATAGCCGATCTCGGCCTGCAGCGCGGCCTTGCTGGTGAGTTTCAGGCTGACATCACCCAAAAGGGCGCCATCCTCCCGCCGAAGCACCGCCCAGCGCAAGGAACTACCATCTTCCGAGAGACACGAATTCAAGCTGGCGTCGAAACGCTCCCGCAACGCCTCCGCCGACGGCGGGTCGCGGTAGAGGAAACGATAGATGGAAGGCAATGAGCGATAGGCGCTGAAGGCCTCGAAATCCTCGGGCATGAAGCCGCGAAGGATGAGACGTTCGGTGGATGCGAAGGGTTCGGCGTTCGTGAACGTCATCGGGAAGCCCGGCGGGATCATCCAAGAAGATTACCCCTCATGGCTCTTGGCCGCGAGGGGTATCAAATTGCGATTTACTCGACGTCGGCGTTGTTCAGCGCTTCCAGCGTCGGCATCGAGGTGATGTTGTAGCCGGCATCGACGAAGTGGATTTCGCCGGTGACGCCTGCCGACAGATCGGAGAGCAAATAGAGCGACGAGGAGCCGACCTGGTCGATGGTCACAGACTTGCGCAGCGGTGCGTTGCGCTGGTTCCACGACAGGATGGCGCGGGCATCGGAAATGCCGGCGCCGGCGAGCGTACGGATCGGGCCGGCGGAGACGGCGTTGACGCGGATGCCGCGCGGGCCGTAATCGGCGGCCAGATAGCGCACGGAGGCTTCCAGAGCCGCCTTGGCGACGCCCATGACGTTGTAGTTCGGGATCACCCGCGTCGAGCCGTTATAGGTCAGCGTCAGCATGCTGCCGCCGTCCGTCATCAGGTCGGCGGCGCGCTTGGCGATCTCGGTGAAGGAGAAACAGGAAATCACCATCGTGCGGGTGAAGTTGTCGCGCGTGGTGTTGGCGTAGAGGCCCTTCAGCTCGTTCTTGTCGGAAAAGCCGATGGCGTGGACGATGAAGTCCAGCTTACCCCAGCGCGCCTTGATCTCGTCGAACACGGCGTCGACGGAGGCCAAATCCTCAACGTCGCAGGGCAGGAGGAAATCAGAGCCGACTTCAGCCGCGAGCGGCTTGACGCGCTTGCCGAGCGCTTCGCCCTGGAAGGTGAATGCCAGTTCCGCGCCTTCGGCGGCGAGCGCCTTCGAAATGCCCCAGGCAATGGAATGATTGTTTGCGACGCCCATGATGAGGCCGCGCTTACCCTGCATGATACCCGTCATTGCCTTATCCGTTGTAGCGCTGGAATACGAGCGTGGCATTGGTGCCGCCGAAACCGAAGGAATTGGAGAGAGCGATGTCGATCTTGGCATCGTCGATGCGCTTGCGCACGACCGGCACGCCTTCGAATTCCGGGTCGAGTTCGGTGATATGGGCGCTTTCGCCGATGAAGCGCTCCTGCATCATCAGGATCGAATAGATCGATTCCTGTACGCCGGCAGCACCGAGCGAATGGCCCGTCAGCGACTTGGTCGACTGGATCGGCGGGATCTTGCTGCCGAAAACCTCGCGGATAGCGCCGATTTCCTTGCTGTCGCCGACCGGGGTCGAGGTGCCGTGGGTGTTGATATAGTCGATATCGCCCTTCACGGTGGCGAGCGCCTGGCGCATGCAGCGCACCGCGCCCTCGCCCGACGGAGCGACCATGTCGTAACCGTCGGAGGTAGCGCCGTAGCCGACGATTTCGGCATAGATCTTGGCGCCGCGCGCCTTGGCGTGTTCCAGCTCCTCGAGCACCAGCACGCCGGCGCCGCCGGCGATGACGAAGCCGTCGCGGCTGGCATCATAGGCGCGCGAGGCGGTTTCCGGGTGATCCTCGTTGAACTTGGAGGACATGGCGCCCATGGCGTCGAAGAGGTTCGACATGGTCCAGTCGAGATCCTCGTGGCCGCCGGCGAACATCACGTCCTGCTTGCCCCACTGGATCATCTCGGCGGCGTTGCCGATGCAATGCGCCGAGGTCGAGCAGGCCGACGAGATGGAATAGTTGACGCCGTAGATCTTGAACCAGGTGGCGAGCGTGGCCGAGGCCGTCGACGACATCGCCTTCGGCACAGCAAAGGGGCCAACGCGCTTCGGGCTGTTGTTCTTGCGGGTAATGTCGGCGGCTTCGATCAGCGTGCGCGTCGAAGGGCCGCCTGAGCCCATGATGATGCCGGTGCGCTCGTTGTTACTGATGTCGCTCTCTTCGAGGCCGCTATCGGCGATCGCCTGCTTCATGGCGACATGGTTCCAGGCACCGCCCTGCGACAGGAAGCGCATGGCGCGGCGGTCCACCAGATCGGTCGTGTCGATCTTGGGCGAACCCCAGACCTGGCACTTGAAACCATGTTCGGCGAAATCGTTCGAAAACGAGATACCCGACTTGGCTTCGCGCAACGACGCGGTAACTTCTTGCGCATCATTCCCAATGGATGAAACGATACCCAGACCAGTGACAACAACCCGTCTCATGTCGATGACCTTTTCTAAAACGCAGTCTTTGTGGAGGCGGCAGGGCCGCGGTTCAGGCAGCCTTGTCCTTTGACAGGCCGACGCGCAGGTCGCTCGCCTGATAAATAACTTCACCATCAGCCTTCAAGTAACCGTCGGCAGTGCCGAGGACGAGGCGGCCGCGCATGACGCGCTTGAAGTCGATGCCGTATTCGAGGAGCTTGGTGTCCGGACGAACCATGCCCTTGAACTTCACTTCGCCGGTCGACAGCGCCATGCCGCGGCCGGGCTCGCCGAGCCAGCCGAGGAAGAAGCCGGTCAGCTGCCACATGCCATCCAGGCCGAGGCAGCCCGGCATGATCGGATTGCCGGCAAAATGGCAGGGGAAGTACCAGTCGTCGGGACGCACGTCATATTCGGCGCGGATGTAGCCCTTGTCGAAGGCACCACCGGTTTCGGAAATATCTGTAATGCGATGGACCATCAGCATCGGTGGCAGGGGAAGCTGCGCATTGCCCGGGCCGAACAATTCGCCGCGGCCGCAGGACAGGATTTCCTCATAGTTGAAGCTGGATTGTCTCGTCGTCATAAAAATTCCGTTCCCCCGCATGGATGCCGTGGATGTGAAGCTTTAGTGCAAGATCGAGGGAAAATGAAGCGTAAGCATGACACGCCCATTTTGCCGCCCGATGGCCGCACTTCACTATATGTGGTCGTCGCATACAGGAACGCTAGGGCTGCTGCCAGTGGCAAATGCGGCAAGAGCCCTATTTTTCCGGCGATTGACAGCCTTCCCACCCCATCGAAACTATTGAAAGCAATCCGTGCAAAAGTTATATGGCTTAATCAAGAATTACAGAGATCAGGAATCCGGAGTTCCCTGAATGGCGGAAGAAGCCGAAATCGCGATCGAAACCAGGCTGCGCAATGCCGGCCTGAGGCCGACCCGACAGCGCATAGCGCTCGGCGATCTGCTTTTTGCCAAGGGTGACCGCCACCTGACCGTCGAGGAGCTTCACGAGGAAGCCGTCACCGCCGGCGTGCCGGTCTCGCTCGCCACCGTTTACAACACGCTGCATCAATTCACCGAGGCTGGCCTGATCCGCGTGCTGGCCGTCGAAAGCGCCAAGACCTATTTCGACACCAACGTCTCCGACCACCACCACTTCTTCGTCGAAGGCCATAACGAAGTGCTGGATATTCCGATCAGCAATCTGACGATCGCGAACCTGCCGGAGCCGCCGGCGGGCATGGAAATCGCCCATGTCGACGTCGTCATCCGTCTGCGCCGCAAGCAGCGGTAAGCTATAAGCTAGCTCACATCACATCGTCGGGATGCCGGCCGGGCTTATGATGATAGGTCGGGAAGGTCCAGCCGAACCAGAGCGCACCACCGCGCACGGCGAAGGCGGCGGCAACGCCGAGCCCTGCCGAGGCATAGAGTGGCATCGTCGTCGCGTTGGCCGCGGTGAAGACGCCGGCGCCGATGAGGGCGGCGGTCACATAGATTTCCGGCCGCAGCAGCACCGAGGGCTCGTTTGCGAGCAGATCGCGCAGGATACCGCCGAAGGTCGCCGTCAGCGCCCCGGTGACGATGGCAACCGTCGGCGAGCCCGTCGCCGCCATGCCCTTGGCAGCCCCCATGACGCAATAGGCTGACAGACCGATGGCATCGAGCCAGATCAGCAGCCGATAGCGCGATTCGAACAGATGCGCGGTGAAGAAGACCAACACGCCGACCAAGGCGCAGATGATGATATAGGTCGGGTTCAACACCCAGAAGACCGGCACGCGACCGAGGATGATGTCCCGAAGCGTGCCGCCGCCGGTACCGGTGACGGCGGCAAAGAACAGGAAGCCGATCAGATCGAGCTGCTTGCGCGAGGCCGCCAGCGCGCCGGTGGCGGCGAAGAGCGCGACGCCGGCATAGTCGAGAAACGAAAGAAGCGACATCGGGAGCTCCAACAGAATGCCGGCGGCGATTTTGGCGGAGTGAATCACGGCGGCAAGGGTCACGCAAGCAGGCAGGTGTAAAGATGCCGAAGCGGACGCGACAACCCCAGCGGCCGTGCCGTGCTTTGGAGAGGAAACCCCGTTGAAATCCCTGCTGATCGTGATCCTCAATCTCGTCGCACTCGTCATCCTGCCCGTCGCGGCGCAAGCGCAGCAATCGCTGCTGCAGGATCCGGTGGCCTATGAGAAGGATCACTTCACCAAGCGCTGCGAGGGCCAGGCAAGCTTCGGCGACGGCTTTGCCACCGAGCGGGATTTCAACAACGACAAGCTGATGGACATCGTCGTCAACGAAGGCGAGATCACATGCAAGGGCGAAAAAGGTCCCGACTGCACCGACGAGGGCTGCCCCTATAATTTCTACGTCCATGTCGTCGAGGGCGGCTATATCCTCGTCGCCACGGCGCGAATCTATGGCTACGATTTCATCCAGCGCTTCGGCAACATGGTGCTGGTCATGAAGATGCATCCGCGCTTCTGCGACCGCACCGACGGTGACCCTTGCGAGATCACCGTCCGCGTTCGCGGCGTCAAATTCGTAACCGTCGCGAAAAAATAATGCTACGGCAGGCGTGCGTAGCTACGGCAAAATACGTAGCTACGGCTTACCGCTTAGTTGTGGCGTGGACACGTAGTTACGGTCCGGCGCACATGGTTATGGCGCGGGATAAAGTGCCGAGGTGCGGCCGACGGCGTAATAGCCGACAAGGCCGATCCACTCGCGCACGCCGGTTGCCAGCAATTGCGCATTCAGCGACGGCTGGGTGAAATCGAAGCCAAGCGTCTCCTTGCCGGTGCTGCGGTAATCCACCGGCCAGGGCACGACATCGATGCCCTGCTTGCGGAAAATGCCCATCGAGCGCGGCATGTGGAAGCCGGAGGTGATCAGCAGGCAGCCGGACAGACCGTTCTGCGCCAGCAACTCCTTGGTATTGACGGCATTCTCGAAGGTGGTGCGCGAGGTCTTGTCCTCGACCAGGCGGTCTTTGGCAATGCCGAGGGCCGTGAAGAAGCGTTCGGAGATGACGGCATCGCCCTCGTAATCACCGCCGATCGAGCCATCGCCACCGGAGACGACGATGCGCGCCTGCGGATATTTCTGCGCCAGCCGCAGGGTCTCGATCAGGCGGTCGCCAGCCGAATCGAGCTCATAGCCGCCGCGCACCGTCGTCACCTGGTTCTGCGTGGCACCACCGAGAACGATCATGCATTTCAAATCCGCCGGATCGGCCGCGACATGCGGAAAGCGCTCCTCCAGACCCTGGACGACATAGGCGCCGGCCGTCGTATAAAGTGCCACAAACAGGATCACCGTCGACAGCAGCGATGAGGTGAGGACGAGCCCGCGACGGCGGAGAAGCGCACCGAGGAAGGCCAGTAGGCCGAAGAAAAAAGCCAGGGACAGCGGCTGACCGAAAATCCAGACAAGTTTGGAAAAAACGAACAAAATGTATCCTCGCGCTTGTCGAGCCGAAGCTCCAATGGGCATTGGCGGAAAACGATTCGTCTTTTCCTAGCAGATTTTTGTGCACTGCAATGTGGCTATTTCGATCTCTTCACCATCGACGCCGTCACCATCAGGCGCTGATTGAAGCGGCGCTGCAGCGGTCGCGGGATGAAAAGGGTCGCGAACGCGAGAGCAAGCGCGACCATCGACACCAGCCAGAGCGCATGCGAGCCGAAGGCGCCGGCCAGGAGAGCGCCGAGGATGGCGCCGATAATCATGCCGCTCCAGGGCACGATCTGCACCGTCCAGGCAAAATCACGGTCGCCGAGGATAAAGCGGCCGATCCCGCGCCCGAAGCGCGATAGCGCGCCGGTGACATAGGTGAGCCCGATCGGCAGGCCCTCGATATGCTCGACGGTGGCGTTGACCATGCCCATGGCCAGCACAACCAGATAGAACTGCACGAGGATCAGCGACGGCACCTCGAAACCGGCTGCCAGCGCAAGCAGGATGCTGACGCAGGCCAGCACGACAAAGGCCCGCCGGTCGGCGGCATGGGCAACGACGATCCCCAGCGCGTTGCCGGCGATAAAGGTGACGATCGCCGCAAACAGCACTGCGGCATGGCCAAAATCCCCCGTCCCAAGCGCAATCGCCGCCCGCGTCGTATTGCCGGTCATGAAGGACACGAAATTCCCGGTCAGCATCAACCCCACCGCATCGGTCATCCCGGCGATAAAGGAAATCGAGGCAACAAGCAGAAACCCCGTCACCGTACGACGGGTCTTGATGAGGCGACGGCGACGCTGTCTGGTCATGGCCGAATCGGGTGAGTTGGTGGTGAGGGGCAGGCTAGCATGAAGTGGGTGGGATGCGGAGGACTACGACGGGTCTTTCCGAAGAGCCATCCGGTACATTCTTAAAGGCCGATAAGGCCGATGCCCTAATTTCCACTTGCCGCCTGATAGCCAGCGCATATCGAGTACCAACATGCATTCTTGTCGGTGCTCTCCTGCCAGCCGGGTAAGCACAGGACGACACGATGGAATTTATCGTTGCAAAGCCCGTGGAGGGCTAGCAGTCTTGGGTCCTGGTAGAAGAACGGTTGGATGGTCTTGGCCTTGGTCCATCGCGGGACGGCATTCCAATCGGAGGATCCGCCTGTCTCATTTAGCATGCCGACCGCGCAGGACTTCCAATTTGTGAGCACAATGGTCTGATCGCAGGCCAGCACAGGGGCGGCGAAAAGCAGACTCACCGAAATGAACGCGACCAGACCCCTCATCGATAGAATGCTCCTCACTATGCCGCCTGAATGCATTACCATGGCTGCAATCTGAATCTCTTTCAATCGTCCTAATGCTCTCTTTGCGAGAGCCTTGAAGGCACCACCTCTTGCTATGCGCTAGAAGTTAAATCACTATGCTCCGCAGGTTCGTATTTTGTGGAGCGTGCAATGTTCTGCGTGGGGCGGTCAAGACGTGCAATTGCGTTCTGCCTCTTTGCAGGGGTCGCTATAGGCTGGAGCAACGCGGCACGCGCCTCGCTCACCTATCAGGTTGGCCATGGAAACGACGATACAGGCTTTGTCGTGGTTAGTGGTGCGTTCGAAGCGGACGATGATCTGTCAAAGTTTATCAGCGCGGTGCAGGGCGGAAACGTGAAGGCCGTCTTCTTCAATTCACCGGGCGGGAATATAGCGAAGGCGATTGAGCTTGGGCGGCTCATCCGACAGCTGCATTTGGCGACGATACAGATAAAGACCGCAGAATGCGCATCTGCTTGCTCGCTAGCCTTTATGGGAGGCACCCCTCGCTTTGCTGATCCAGGTTCAATCGGCGTCCACAAATCGTCCTTTGCAGACACCTCGGGAATGAACGTTGCGGACGCAGTGTCAGCCATCCAGCAGCTGACAGCAGAGGTGATTGCCTACATGACTGAGATGGGAGTCGATCCAGCCTTGCTGCAGCTCTCCCTCAAGTACGACAGTGACGATATAAGATACCTTTCCGGCAGCGAGATGGAGCAATACCACCTTGCTCTGAATGGCTCGAAACCTGCCAATGAAGCGGCTCTATCAGGAAGCCTCACGCCAACCACTCCGCCAAGCGTTTCCCCTCCAGTAACCCTGACGCCTTCATCTACGGTCGCCAGTCTGCCGCCATCTGAGCCCCTGCCGTCGTTTGCTATCCCAGACGCCCGGACTGGACGCATTCAGCACTATGACGGCAAAGCGCCGTTAAAGGCCGCAGCAACGAGCAAATCCGTGACTGTCGGAATGTTCCTGAACGGCAGCCCGGTGGCCATCCTTGATGATACCGGCAAGTGGTATCACGTCAGGGTCGGCACGCGGGTGGGCTATTTGTTTCACTCTTGGGTCTGGGTCTCCCAGTTCGGCGCCGCGCCGTACGGCAGGCAATTCGTTCAGGTCAAAAGCTTCGACAACTACGCCGACACCGAGCAATATATTCGGAGTTCGCCGCTACCGGTTATGGCCTACCTCGCAAGCAACGGATGGTTCGCCATAACGCTTGACCGAACGTTCGACCCAGATGGGGCAGAGAAGATGGTGGGTAATCTGAAGGCCAGCGGGTCAATTCCCGATGATTCTATTGCCACATGGGGGAATGCCTTTGTGAGGAAGGTCTGCTGCCAGACCCACTAGACTTGGGCGGCATCACGGTGAAACTTTTGGCGACTGAGTGATTGGGACGCGTGTACGGGTGAGGGTGGCTAATGGAGTACGAGGAGGCTACAGCCTCTTCTTCGCGAAGGCTCGTCCTGAACCGGATTTCAGATATTTCTCGAATGCGAAGGCCTGCGTCTCATCGGAAAAAGCGATATAGGTCTTGAGCGACCATGGGGCATATTTTGAGGTATGCGGGACCTCCTTGGCATTATGCTTTACCAAGCGGGCTTTTAGGTCGCCCGTCACGCCGATGTAGTGATGGTCAGGGAACTCTGTGCTCGTGAGGATGTAGACATACTTCATGCAAAGGCATGATAGTGCGTCCGAGCAAGTACGCAACCATGGCGATATAGCCGTAATAACAACCTTCAAAAGGATGAGATAAGAGTTCGCGTCGAGTGGAGAAAAGCCCGCTTACGTTGCTGCGCAACTTCAGCGCGGCAGCCTTCGCTACCTTCTCGCCTTCATCTCATCAAACCCTCCGGGCTTGCCGAGCCGAAGCTCGCAGAGCGAAGGCTGGTGGAGCTAAGCGGGATCGAACCGCTGACCTCTTGCATGCCATGCAAGCGCTCTCCCAGCTGAGCTATAGCCCCATCAAGATGGTGCCGGTTGAACCGGCCCTGGGTCCCTTCGAAGCGTTTCGCCCGTCGGGGTGGCGGCTTATTACTTCTGGTTTTTACAGATAGCAAGCCGAAATTTTCGGCCCGGAGAACTTTTCTCGTTTACCGGGCCGACTGTCCGCAAATCAAACGTCGTCGTCGTCGCCGGTCACGCCGATGATGTCGCTCATATCGTCGTCATCTTCGTCTTCGTCGGCTTCGAGGAAGGTGTCGTCGTCATCGTCGCCGATTTCGACATCGTCATCGCCGATATCCGGGATCTCGTCGCCGGCAACCGCCTCATCGGCGTCCTCCAGCGAGACCAGCTCGACTTCGGTGTTTTCGGTATCGACTTCAGCCACTTCCTCTTCTTCCGGAACTTCCTTGGCAGCGGAGGTTTCCTCGAAGTAGGACAGGGGCCAGGACTTGCCGGTATAGGGCGAGACGACCGGGTCCCGGTTCAGGTCATAGAATTTCTTGCCGTTGTCCGGATCGGTACGTTTTGTTCCAAGTTCCGCTTTCGCCACTGTCAAAGCCTCATGAATGGCCGAATCAATATTCGGCAAGCCGGGAAAGCCGGCCTTTTAAGGGAAATTATCAGCCGGTCCCCTTAATCGTTACCGCAGGCCCTGTCAAAGCCAAACTTTATATACGACGCGAAGGGTTTTCCCCGCATACCGGGAT
Organism: Rhizobium sp. RCC_161_2; assembly: GCF_041355235.1. NCBI lineage: Bacteria > Pseudomonadati > Pseudomonadota > Alphaproteobacteria > Hyphomicrobiales > Rhizobiaceae > Rhizobium > Rhizobium sp. RCC_161_2. The sequence continues at coordinate 61,909 of NZ_JBFUPL010000017.1, forward strand.
GACCCGGCAACATCTCTGTGATATCGAGCCCGCGTGAACCGCAGGGCAGCTGGCGCAACCGGACCGAAGTCAGCGATAATGCGGCGTAAATAACGGCATTGCAAAGGAATTGCCCATGCCGCACGACACTCATTCGCGGCCCGCGACAGCGCGCCGCTCGACCAATCTTTCCGGCACCATCCGCGTTCCCGGCGACAAATCCATTTCGCACCGCGCCTTCATGTTCGGGGGCCTTGCCTCCGGCGAGACCCGCATCAGCGGCCTGCTCGAGGGCGAGGATGTGCTCAACACCGGCAAGGCCATGCAGGCCATGGGCGCCAAAATCGAGAAAATCGACGGCGAATGGATCATCGAGGGCGTCGGCAACGGCGCGTTGCTCGCCCCTGAGGCTCCCCTCGACTTCGGCAATGCCGGCACAGGCAGCCGCCTGACCATGGGCCTTGTCGGCGTCTATCATTTCGAATCCACCTTCATCGGCGATGCCTCGCTCTCCAAACGGCCGATGGGCCGCATCCTCGATCCGCTCCGGCAGATGGGTGTGCAGGTCAAATCCAGTGAAGGCGACCGGCTGCCGGTGACGCTACATGGACCCGAGACCGCCAACCCGATCACCTACCGCGTGCCGATGGCCTCCGCGCAGGTGAAATCCGCCGTGCTGCTCGCCGGCCTCAATGCGCCCGGGATCACCACCGTCATCGAGCCGGTCATGACCCGCGACCATACGGAAAAGATGCTGGCCGGCTTCGGCGCCGCACTTTCGGTCGAGACCGGTCGCGACGGCGTTCGCATCATCCGCCTTCAGGGCCAGGGCAAGCTTTCCGGCCAGACCATCGACGTTCCGGGCGATCCCTCCTCGACCGCCTTTCCGCTGGTCGCGGCACTGATCGTCCCCGGCTCCGACATCACCATCCGCAACGTGCTGATGAACCCGACCCGCACCGGCCTGATCCTGACATTGCAGGAGATGGGCGCCGATATCGAGGTTATCGACCAGCGCCTTGCCGGCGGCGAGGATGTGGCGGATCTGCGCGTGCGGTCCTCGGCGCTCAAGGGCGTGACGGTGCCGGCCGAGCGGGCGCCATCGATGATCGACGAGTATCCGGTCCTCGCCGTTGCCGCCGCCTTTGCCGAGGGCACGACGGTCATGCTGGGCCTGGAGGAACTGCGGGTGAAGGAATCCGATCGTCTCTCGGCGGTTGCCGAGGGACTGACGCTCAACGGCGCCGATTGCACGGAAGGCGAGGCTTCGCTAACTGTGCGGGGCCGGCCGGATGGAAAAGGTCTCGGCAATGCCGGCAACGATGCGGTCAAGACCCATCTCGACCATCGCATTGCGATGAGTTTCCTGGTGATGGGGCTTGCCTCGGAACATCCGGTCAGGGTCGACGACAGCGCGATGATCTCCACCAGCTTTCCGGAGTTTTTTGACCTGATGGCGAAACTTGGCGCCGATTTGGACGTGGAAGGAAGCATATCTCCGTGACGACACCGTTTACGATCGCCATCGACGGACCTGCAGCGGCCGGCAAGGGAACCTTGTCGCGCCGGATCGCCGATCAATATGGTTTCCACCATCTCGACACCGGCCTGATCTATCGGGCGACCGCCAAGGCCCTGCTCGATGCCGGCCTGCCGCTTAATGACGAGGCCATGGCGGAGGCGATGGCGCGCAAGGTCGATCTTGGCGGGCTCGACCGTGCCGTGCTGTCGAAACACGAGATCGGCGAGGCGGCGTCGAAGGTCGCCGTCATGCCGGCGGTGCGCCGGGTGCTGGTCGAGGCACAGCGCGCCTTTTCGCGCAAGGAGCCGGGCACGGTTCTCGACGGGCGCGACATCGGCACCGTCATCCGCCCGGATGCGCCGGTGAAGATCTATGTCACGGCCTCGGCCGAGGTTCGCGCAAAGCGGCGTTACGACGAAATCGCCGATGCCGGCGGCAGCGCCGACTATCAGGCGATTTTCGAGGACGTGAAACGTCGCGACGAGCGCGATATGGGCCGGGCCGACAGCCCTTTGCGGCCAGCGGAAGACGCGCACTTGCTTGATACCTCGGAAATGAGTATAGAAGCGGCGTTTCAGGCGGCAAAGTCGATCATCGACGCCGCCCTGAGCCGAAATGCCTAACATGCGAGCGGCTTTCGCGTGCCTTGCGCACGAAGCCGCCGATTTTAAGAAGCCTGACATTCCGTCCAAGCGCCGGATAGCTTTCCCAAGGGGAAGGCGGACTGGATGCAGGCCTGTTCAACACAAACCACCGGCGCATCAGTGTCCAAAATGCATAATAAGGACACGCCAGGAGATTTTATGTCTGTAGCTACCCCCTCTCGCGAAGATTTCGCAGCTCTTCTCGAAGAGTCCTTTGCCAAGAACGATCTGGCCGAAGGCTATGTCACCAAGGGCATCGTCACCGGCATCGAGAAGGACGTCGCAGTTGTCGACGTCGGCCTCAAGGTCGAAGGCCGCATCGCACTGAAGGAATTCGGTGCACGCGCCAAGGACGGCACGCTCAAGGTTGGCGATGAAGTCGAAGTTTACGTCGAGCGTATCGAAAACGCGCTGGGCGAAGCCGTTCTGTCGCGCGAAAAGGCTCGCCGCGAAGAAAGCTGGATCAAGCTCGAAGCCAAGTTCGAAGCTGGCGAACGCGTTGAAGGCGTCATCTTCAACCAGGTCAAGGGCGGCTTCACCGTCGATCTCGACGGCGCTATCGCCTTCCTGCCGCGCTCCCAGGTCGACATTCGTCCGATCCGCGACGTGACCCCGCTGATGCACAATCCGCAGCCCTTCGAAATCCTCAAGATGGACAAGCGCCGCGGCAACATCGTCGTGTCCCGCCGCACGGTTCTGGAAGAATCCCGTGCCGAGCAGCGTTCTGAAATCGTTCAGAACCTCGAAGAAGGCCAGGTTGTTGACGGCGTCGTCAAGAACATCACCGATTACGGTGCGTTCGTTGACCTCGGCGGCATCGACGGCCTGCTGCACGTCACCGACATGGCATGGCGCCGTGTGAACCATCCGTCGGAAATCCTGTCCATCGGCCAGCAGGTCAAGGTACAGATCATCCGCATCAACCAGGAAACCCATCGTATCTCGCTCGGCATGAAGCAGCTCGAGAGCGATCCGTGGGATGGCATCCAGGCCAAGTATCCGGAAGGCAAGAAGATTTCCGGTACCGTTACGAACATCACCGACTACGGTGCGTTCGTCGAGCTGGAGCCGGGCATCGAAGGCCTGATCCACATCTCGGAAATGTCCTGGACCAAGAAGAACGTACACCCCGGCAAGATCCTGTCCACGAGCCAGGAAGTCGAAGTGGTCGTTCTCGAAGTCGATCCGACCAAGCGCCGTATCTCGCTTGGCCTGAAGCAGACGCTCGAAAATCCGTGGGCTGCATTCGCCCGCAACCATCCGGCCGGCACTGAAGTCGAAGGCGAAGTCAAGAACAAGACCGAATTCGGCCTGTTCATCGGCCTCGACGGCGACGTTGACGGCATGGTGCACCTCTCCGACCTCGACTGGAACCGTCCGGGCGAACAGGTCATCGAGGAGTTCAACAAGGGTGATGTCGTCAAGGCCGTCGTTCTCGACGTCGATGTCGACAAGGAACGCATCTCGCTCGGCATCAAGCAGCTCGGCAAGGATGCAGTCGGCGAAGCCGCTGCTTCTGGCGACCTGCGCAAGAATGCAGTCGTTTCCTGCGAAGTTATCGCAGTCAACGACGGCGGCATCGAAGTGAAGCTCGTCAGCCACGACGACATCACCTCGTTCATCCGCCGCGCCGATCTGTCGCGTGACCGTGACGAACAGCGTCCGGAGCGTTTCTCGGTCGGTCAGGTTGTCGACGCTCGCGTCACCAACTTCTCCAAGAAGGACCGCAAGATCATGCTGTCCATCAAGGCTCTGGAAATCGCAGAAGAGAAGGAAGCAGTCGCTCAGTTCGGTTCGTCCGACTCCGGCGCTTCGCTCGGCGACATCCTGGGCGCGGCTCTGAAGAACCGCGGCGCCGAATAATCCTCGGCAAGCCTGATAGAGATAGAAAACCCGCCGGAGCGATCCGGCGGGTTTTTGTTTGAGCTTCTTGTGGCCCGGCTATTTCATTCCCAGCCGACCATGCGCCGATAGAAATCGAAGGCGTGATCGGACAAGGGATCGACCGGCGCAGGTGCCGGCAGCGCCGCCGTTTTTGGCGCAACAGGCACAGTCGAGGCAGAAGCGACCTCAGCGTCGGCGTCTCCAGCGACTGGATCGGCGGCAGCGGCCGCCGGTTGATCCGTCTCCTCAGGCGAGGATTCGTCTTCGCTGTCATCGCGCGCCGTCTCTCCGCCCTGGCCCTGCTCGCGCTCTTCATCGACCAGATCGACACGATCGACGCGTTTCGGATCATCCTCAGCGGGAACAGCGGCCGGAAGATAGTGCGCGATCGCAAAGGGAATGCCGAGCAGCGGAGCGATCGTCGTTCCCGTCTGTGCCACGGCCTCCGACATGTCCATGATCGTCATCACCGGCGCGTTGCCCTGCGGTTTGCCAGGGAGGGCGGCGGCGAGCGGAGCATTCTGCACCTCCTCGGAGGAAGCCGGGATCTGGCCCGCCAACGCAGCGGCGATGTTCCTGACGCTCTCGTCACGAACCGTTTGCGGTAATGGTTGCAGATCCGGCCGATCAGGGGCATTGCCGACAAGCGCTTGCGCGATCACCCGTTCAGCCAGGGGGGCCTCAGTTCGAATGACTTGTGGAAGCTCTGAATCGGTGATGTCCATGGGCGGGCTGATAACGACCTGCAGCCCTTGCTTGATATCCGCCCGCAGCTGCTGGATGTCGCGCGGCACCGGCGGCGGCGCGAGGGGGGATCTGATCAACGCAATTTCCGTCGGAAGCTTCGCTTCATTTGGCAATGCCGGCGGCAGCGAGGTGGCCGGCGGCAATTTGTCTTCGACGCTGACGGCAACCTGCGGAGGGATGCTCTTTTCAACAATAACGGGCACGTTCGCGGCCTGCGGCGCCGGACTAACAGGTTGATTTGGAGCGGTTTGCGGTATCACGACAGCCTCGAGGTCAGGCATGGCCTCCGGAACCAAGACCACTGCAGGACTGACAATAGCCTGGATGATCGTCGCCGCTGTCTGTTGCGAAACTTGCACAGCAGGCATTGAGGGAACGGTCGTTACCGGCGCGGGGAATGGCGCTGCCATCTTCTCCGGCGAGGCCGTTGGAGCGGCCGCAGCCGTATTAGCGGGAGTAAGCGCTGCCGTCTTCTCGGGTAGGGCTGATGGGGCAGCGGTTGCCGTATTGGCTGCCGGCTCAGAGGTCTTCGGCACCGCCTGTGCCGGGACTTGCGGCGCCTGCTGCCGCCCGACCACATCCGGTTCCCCGGCATTCTGGCCATAGGAATTGACAACCGCCCTGATGACCGCATCGGGCTCCTGAGTCAGGGATGCGTCCAGGCTAACGGCGATCTGCACGGCTTGCGGGCTATCCGGATTGTCGAAGGCTTCAGCGAGCAGAGGTAGGGGAGCCGGCGTTTTCACCTGCATATTCAACTGCTGTTGCGCGGTGGCGACCTGTTGGGGTGGCAGGCTGCGGATTGCATCGGCCAGCCGCTGCGCGAAGGCGGCGTTGCTCTCATCCGGTTCGCGTGGAAGGTTCAGCGCCACGCTGGCAGCGTCGATCGCCGACAACAGGCTTTCGAACATCCGCTCGCGTGCCGCAGCCAGCAACATGTTCAGCTTGCCGCCGGCGCTGGCGTTTACAGCGCTCGACAGGACAGCAAGCGGCGTCGCCGCGGCCTGGACGCTGGATGTTTCAGCGGAGGCAACCACCGGCTTCTCAATGGACGCACCTACAACGGAGACTGCGGCAACGGGAGACAACATGACATGCTCCTCTGTCTGGCAAGACGATGTTGGAAGCGGGAGGCAGGTTCAATCAAGGCCGCTCATGCGGCCGGTCGCTATTCGATCGCCGGAAAACGGCAAGGCAACGCAAGAAGGCACCGATCGAATGCATGCAATCAGAGGCAGAATAGCAGTGCGTTTCTTAACAGATCACTAAAGAAAAGCCGGTGCCGCCTCCGCTGCACCGGCTTTTCCAATCATTTCTGACGCAACTGATCAGCTATGCGCGAAAATATCGGCCTCTTCCCAGCCGAGTAGATCGAGCTTGGCGCGGGTCGGCAGGAAGGTAAAGCAGGCTTCCGCATGTTCCATGCGGCCATCGCGCACAAGGCGTGCCGTCAGCTTGTCGCGCAGCGCATGCAGGTAGAGCACGTCGGAGGCGGCATATTCGAGCTGCGCCGGCGACAGCTTCTCCGCCGCCCAGTCGGAGGACTGCTGCGCCTTGGAAATATCGACCTCGAGCAGTTCCTTGAGATTGTCCTTCAGGCCGTGACGGTCGGTATAGGTGCGGCAGAGGCGCGAGGCGATCTTGGTGCAGAAGACCGGCGTCGTGGTGACGCCGAAGGTATGGAACAGTACGGCGATATCGAAGCGGCCGTAGTGGAAGATTTTCTGGCGGGTCGTATCGGCGAGCATGGCGACGAGATTGGGCGCCTGCTTCTGGCCCGAGGCGATGCGGATGATATCAGCGGTGCCGTCGCCCGGCGAAAGTTGCACAACACAGAGCCGGTCGCGGCGGGGGATGAGACCGAGGGTTTCGGTGTCGATGGCTATGGCGCCGGTATAGCGGGCGGCATCGGCGGCGGAAATATCGCCTTCGTGATAGCGGATGGTGGCGGCCATGAAACTCTCCGGGCTTACTATCGTCTGAAACTTGTTATCGTCCTGTTTTATAGAACAGGCAGGGATATAGCGATACCGCGCGAGGCCTAGAATGTCGGCGGCGTATTGATCCAGAGCAATATGGTCTCGCCGTCGTGGCGGTTGCGCCAGGAATGGTCGCGGCGGCTTTCGAAGTAGAGCGAATCGCCCGGCATCAGATCGAAGAACTGGTCGTTGTCGAGCACCAGCTCCAGCCGGCCGGCGAGAATATGGATGAACTCCTCACCGTCATGTCGATAGGCGCCTTCGCTGGTGGCGCCAGGCGCCAGGACAAAACGATGACAATCCATCATCGTCCGCCCTTCGGCGAGAAGCTGGACGGTCACGCCCGGCGTCGTCTCCGGCCAGGCACGCCATTCGCCCGACCGGATCAGCGCCGACACGTCCTCGCGCTCCTCGCCCGACAGCCGCGAGACCGTCGTGCCATAATAATCAGCGAGATCGTGCAGGGTCTTGAAGCTCACGCCCTGCGAAGTCCGCTCCAGCGTCGACAGGGTCGAGGATGTAACGCCCATATCGGCGGCGACCTGATCCAGCGTCTTGCCGGCCGCATGACGGAGCGCCCGCAGCTTGCGGCCAATGCCGGAGGACGCCGCCTGCTCGCCATTCTCCGTACCCGGCAAGGTCGCGTCTTCCGTCTCCAGGGCTTCGCGGATCGCGGCGGGATTGAGCCCGCGCTCGGCGCGAAACCAGGAAATCCGCTTCAGCCGCGCCACGTCCTCGGCGCTATATTGACGGTGTCCGGTGTCGGAGCGACTGGGAACGACCAGACCCTGGCTTTCCCAAAGCCTGAGCGTCGAAGCCGACACGCCCGCCAGACGCGCCGCCTCCGCCACCTTGTAGCGCACGGGCTCGATGCTGTTCATTTGCCAATGATTCCTGATCTTAGTCTTTTGATTTGCTTAGCATGGATGGCCGGCTTGCGTGAGCCTCGACCGGTTTCTTGTCACCCCTACAAAATGCCGCTTGATATCTTGCAGGAAAAATGTAGGAATTTTTCTAAAGAACTTGCAGAAGTTCTGCAAGATAATTCGAACTTTCTTATCCCTGGAGAACAGCGATGACCCTGACCGACCGGAAGAACGCCGCCATTTCCCGCGGCGTCGGCATGACCACGCAGATCTATGCCGACCGGGCTGAAAACTCGGAGATATGGGACAAGGAAGGGCGCCGTTACATCGATTTCGCTGCCGGCATTGCCGTGGTCAATACCGGCCATCGCCATCCCCGCGTTATCGCCGCCGTCAAGGAACAGCTTGATCGCTTCACCCACACCTGCCACCAGGTCGTGCCATATGAAAACTATGTCCATTTGGCCGAGCGCCTCAACGCTCTGACGCCGGGCGATTTCGCCAAGAAGACCATCTTCGTCACCACCGGCGCCGAGGCCGTCGAGAATGCCATCAAGATCGCCCGCGCCGCCACCGGCCGTTCGGCCGTCATCGCCTTTGGCGGCGGCTTCCATGGCCGCACCTTCATGGGCATGGCGCTGACCGGCAAGGTCGTGCCTTACAAGGTCGGTTTCGGCTCGATGCCGGGCGATGTCTTCCATGCGCCCTTCCCCGTGCCGCTGCATGGCGTCACCGTCGAGCAATCGCTGGCCGCGCTGAAGAAACTGTTTGCCGCAGATGTCGACCCGCAGCGCGTTGCCGCCATCATCATCGAGCCGGTGCAGGGTGAAGGTGGCTTCTATCCCGCACCCGCCGCCTTCATGAAGGCACTGCGGGAACTTTGCGACCAGCACGGCATTCTGCTCATTGCCGATGAAGTTCAGACCGGCTTTGCCCGCACCGGCAAAATGTTCGCCATGGACCATCATGATGTCGCGCCCGATCTCATGACGATGGCCAAGAGCCTCGCCGGCGGCTTCCCGCTCGCCGCCGTCACCGGCCGGGCCGAGATCATGGATGCGCCGGGACCGGGGGGCCTCGGCGGCACCTATGGCGGCAATCCGATCGGTATCGCCGCCGCCCACGCCGTGCTCGACGTCATCGTCGACGAGGACCTCTGCAACCGTGCCAACCAGCTCGGCTCGCGGCTGAAGCAACGGCTGGAATCGCTGCGCGGCAAGGTGCCGGAGATCGTCGACATTCGCGGTCCCGGCTTCATGAACGCCGTCGAGTTCAACGATGCGACGACGAAGCTGCCGAGCGCCGACTTCGCCAACAGGGTGCGGCTGATCGCCCTCGACAAGGGCCTGATCCTGCTGACCTGCGGCGTCCATGGCAATGTCATCCGCTTCCTCTCGCCGATCACCATCCAGGACGGCGTGTTCAGCGAAGCGCTCGACATTCTGGAAGCATCGATGCTGGAAGCAAGCGCCGGCAAATAACGGCGCTTGCCTCAAAACCCATTCTCAGAACGCCCGGCGCAATGGCCAGGCAATATCCTCTCCGGAGTGCATATCATGACCTTCACGACCGCAATGACCAAGCATGTTCCCTTCTCCTCGCCCTTCCTGCGCGATGCCGGCTATATCAACGGCGTCTGGACGGCAGGCGGCGCGACGAAGACCTTCGATGTCATCAATCCGGCAACCGGCGAAGTGCTGGCGAGCCTGCCCGACATGGGCGCTGCCGAGACCACGGCGGCGATCGACGCGGCCTATGCCGCTCAAGCCGCCTGGGCCGCACGCCCGGCCAAGGAACGCAGCGCCATCCTGCGCAAGTGGTTCGACCTGATGGTCGCCAATGCCGACGAACTGGGCGCCATCCTGACGGCCGAAATGGGCAAGCCCTTGCCCGAGGCCAGGGGCGAGATCCTTTATGCCGCTTCCTATGTTGAATGGTACGCGGAAGAGGCCAAGCGCATCTATGGCGAAACCATTCCGGCCCCGTCCAACGACAAGCGCATGCTCGTCATCCGGCAGCCAGTTGGCGTCGTCGGCACGATCACGCCCTGGAACTTCCCGGCGGCAATGATCGCCCGCAAGGTTGCGCCGGCGCTCGCCGTCGGCTGCACTGTGGTCTCCAAGCCCGCCGAGCAGACACCGCTCTCGGCAATCGCGCTGGCGGTGCTCGCCGAACAGGCCGGCATTCCCGCCGGCGTGTTCAACGTCATCGTCGGCGTCGACGGCCCGGCGATTGGCCGCGAGCTCTGTGGCAATGCCAAGGTGCGCAAGATCAGCTTCACCGGCTCGACGGAAGTCGGCCGTATCCTGATGCGCCAGTGCTCCGACCAGATCAAGAAGGTCAGCCTGGAGCTTGGCGGCAATGCACCCTTCATCGTCTTCGACGATGCCGATCTCGACGCCGCCGTCGAAGGGGCGATCGCCTCCAAGTATCGAAATGCCGGCCAGACCTGCGTCTGCGCCAACCGCATCTATGTGCAATCCAATGTCTATGATGCCTTTGCGGCCAAGCTCGCCGCCAAGGTGGCCGAGCTTTCGGTCGGCGACGGCTTCAAGCCCGGCGTCACCATCGGTCCGCTGATCGACGAGCAGGGCATTGCCAAGGTCGAGGATCACGTCCGCGATGCCGTGTCGAAGGGCGCAAAGGTGCTCACCGGCGGCAAGCGCATCGAGGGTGCCGGCACCTTCTTCACGCCGACCATTTTGACCGGCATCGACCGGACAATGAAGGTCGCCCGCGAGGAGACCTTCGGCCCGGTGGCGCCGCTCTTCCGCTTCGAGACGGTCGAGGACGTGATCGCACAGGCGAACGACACCGAATTCGGCCTCGCCGCCTATTTCTTCGCCGGCGACCTCAAGAAGGTCTGGCGGGTTGCCGAGGCGCTGGAATACGGCATGGTCGGCATCAACACCGGCCTGATGTCGGCGGAAACCGCGCCCTTCGGTGGCATCAAGCAATCCGGCCTCGGCCGCGAGGGCTCGCGCCATGGCGCCGACGACTATCTCGAAATGAAGTATCTCTGCATCGGCAATCTTTAATAAAGCCGGCTAACTATGTCGTCGTGATGAGGACGCGGCCCTGCCACAGCCGGGCCGCCGTCAGCTTTCCGGAATAGAAGGCGCCGGTGTCGATATTGAGCCGCAGCCCGTCCGCATCAGCGTCCTTCACCGGCGTGTGGCCGTGAATGATCAGTTTCGGCAGCGGCTGCGCGCTGTCGTAAAAGCGCGAGCGGATGTAGACGAGATCGTCATCCGCCTGCTCCGTGATCGGCCGGTCCGGATCGATGCCGGCATGGACGAACAGCACCTCCGGCGTGTCGAGCAGGATCGGCAAGCCACGGAGGAAATTGATATGGTCGTCGGGCAGCCAGGTCCGGATGAAGGTATCGAGCTTCTTCTGCTGGGGATATTGCTGACGCAAGGCTTGGATATCCGCACCATAGGATTTCAGCGTCGCGTCGCCGCCGAGCGCCACCCAATCGTCCAGGGATATGTCTCCATCGATATATTCCAGCATCGCCATTTCGTGATTGCCGGTGAGGCAAATCCGGTCGAAACCGTTCGGCGGCGGCGCCATCAGCCGGCTGACGACCTGTGCCGAGGCCGGACCCCGATCGATATAATCGCCGAGCATGATGATCAGCTTGCGGCCGGGCAGCGTGGCGGCATCGGTGAAAATCTTTCGCTCCAGCGCGCTCAGGAGATCGTAGCGTCCATGCACATCGCCGATCACATAGGTGGGCACGTTGAGAAGATCGAGCCGCTCACGACGTCGCTGTTGGCCGAAGCCACGCGTCACTTTTTCGCGTATCGTATTTGCCACCATGAAACTCTCTCATCGAAGTGTCAGCATCCCGAGCGCTCCAACCCACATCTGCAAGAATGATCGAAAAACGACGATTCTTTGCCGAGCCATGGGTATGTATGAACGCTACTGTCGGCCCTCTACCTCGCTGCAAGCCGTCAAGAAAACGTTACCTTGCCGCAAAGCGTCCCAAATGTGATCTTTTCGCATAGCAAAAGTTGACATGAGGTATCCACAATCCTATCGCGCTCGATAACGCAGCAGGAGGACTTTTCATAGCCACGACCATCACCAGGCTCGGCCTTGCCGCCGTTCTCGCCCTCGGCCTTGCCGGGCAAGCCCTTGCGCATGCGCATCTGAAATCGGCCGCGCCCGCCGACAAAAGCACGGTCACAGGTTCGCCCAGCGAGCTGAACCTGAGCTTCACGGAGAGCCTGAACCTCAAATTCTCCGCTGTCAAAGTCACCGGCCCGGACAAGACCGTCGTCAAGCTCGGTAATCCAAGGTTGACGCGGAACGACACCGGTCTGACGGTTCCCGTTTCAGCACCCCTCGGCGCGGGCACTTACACCGTCGAATGGCATGTCCTTTCCACCGATGGCCATAAGACCAATGGCAGCTATACTTTCACCGTGAAGCCTTGATCGATCCGGATACAGCGCTCGCGGCCGGCCGCTTCGTTCACGATGCATCGCTGATGCTTCTGTGGGGCGGGACGGCCTATCTCTGCTTCATGGTGCCGAACGCCCTGGCTGACAGGATCTGGCGCATGTTCGCCGGCGCATCCGTCCTCGCCGCTTTGGTGGCGATCCTTGCCACCCTCTTTTCGCTGCCGCTGGCAGCCGCCGACATCGGCAACGGCTGGAGCGATGCCATCGATGCCGGCACGCTCCACGCAGTCTTGTTTGAGACGACGGTGGGGCAAGCCTGGCTCGCGCAGGCCATCGCAGCACTCCTTCTCCTTCTCGCCTTGCCGCTGCCGGGACATTGGCGTCATCGGGGTATCGCGCTCGGCTCCGGCCTCGGCCTTGCAGCACTGATGCTGACCGGGCATGCCTCGATGCATCAGGGATGGTTGAGGATGGCGCATCGCGCCAACGATATCCTGCACGTTCTGGCCGGCGGCGGCTGGCTGGGGGCGCTGGTGCCGCTGGTGCCTATTCTCCGGCTTCTGAGCCAGCAGGAATACCGGGCTGAGGCACTGCTGGCCCTGCGGCGCTTCTCCACCGCCGGTCACATCGCCGTGGCGCTGGTGATCGTCTCCGGCATCGTCAATACGATGCTGGTCCTGAAGCACCTACCGACCGACTGGTCATCGCCCTATCAGGCGCTGCTTGGCCTCAAGATCGCGCTTGTCGCCAGCATGAGCCTGCTGGCGATCGTCAATCGCTATGTCCTCGTACCGCGTATCAGGCACGATCAGGCGCGGACGCTGAATGCCATCCGCCTCGGCAGCATCGCCGAGATCGTCCTCGGTATCGGCGTCATCGCACTGGTCGCCGTCTTCGGCATGCTCGAACCGGTCTGATCGTCAGGCCGACAGCAGCTTCACCACCGCCTGGACAGTTCCAGGATCTTCACTCTTCGGCCTGTATTCCAGACCCACCCTGCCCTCGTAACCATGGGCGAACAGCCAGTTCAGCCGGCTGACGAGATCAATCTCACCCGTGCCCGGATCGTTGCGGCCGGGGCGATCGGCGACGTGAACATGAACGATGCGATCGATGCGTCCCTTGACGACCTCCTCTGTGCGCTCACCCATCACCGCGGAATGGTAGATATCATAGACGATACCGATTTCCGGCCGGCCGACTTCGTCGACAATATCGAGGCCTTCCACCGTCGAGGACAGATAGTAGCCGGCATGATCGACCAGCGTGTTCAGCGGCTCAAGGCCGAGGCGCACGCCCGAGCCTTTCAGGATATCGGCGCCGGCATGCAGGGCGGAGATCAAAGCAGCGCGCTGCTCTGCGCGAGAAAATTCGGGCAGATCGTCTCCCGCCTGCGCGATCAAAACCGGAGCGCCGAGGCGTTGCGCAACGCAGATGGATGCCCGCAACCCTTCGAGCCACGCCTCCTTGTTAGCCGGATTCGTCAATGCAATCATCGGCTCGGCGACAATTCCGGCAACGGTGACACCCGTTTCCGCCACCGCCGATGCGATGGCATCCACATCCTTGTTCGTCCAGCGCCAGAACTCGACGGCGCCGAGGCCAGCTGCGTGCGCCACCCGGATACGATCGGCAAAATCATCGCCCTCGCGAGCAAACAGCCATTCGATGCACGCCGAAAATTGCCGCATAAAAATCTCCCCTCCGAAATAGGCCCGCAGCATAAATCCTTAAATCGATTCCGATTTAAGGGCAAATTTATGCAGCAATCTTAAAGTGTTACAGCGTCCTTTGCGGGTCAGTTTGACGCGCGGCGCTGTAGAGGAGTGCGACAGATCGAGAGCGGCGGCAAGGGGTTTGCGGCTAGAATTGCGGCGCGGGTCGCCGCATCGGGGGACGACCGGCCTCGACATTCATCGCGGTCAGGACCCGCATGTCACGGCGGAAATCGGAGGGCGTCATGCCGGCGATATGGCGGAAGGACTTGTTGAAGGCGCTGATCGAGCCGAAGCCGCTGTCCATCGCCACCTGCAGCACATTGGCGCCATCGCGCATCAGCATCGCCTGGGCGCGCGACAGCCGCAGCAGGTTGACATATTTGCTGAGCGTCATGCCGGTGCACCTCTTGAAGAGGTTCATGGCATATTTCGGATGCAGGTCCGCCGCCTTGGCGATATCGACCGTATCGATGTCGTGCAGGAAATTGCCGGCGATGAAATCGCACATCCGCGCAAGGGCGCGCGACGATTGCGGATGAACCTGCTCGTTCAGCGGATGCTCCCGTTTTTCCGGCAGCATGTGATAGGGCTCGAAGGCGATCCGCTCGAGCCGCAGCAGCAGTTCGGCAACGGCATGTTCGGCCTTGGCCGGGTGACCGGAGCGGAAATAACTATACCAGCGCGCAAAATTCTCGTTATCGGCGGCGTCCGTGGCCGAGGTCACCAGGGTCTGGCCCCGCATCAGCCGGCCGGAAATATCGAGCGGCAGGCGCATGCGGAAAAAGTGCACCAGCGGCAGATGCGCGCCGGCATAGATCGAATCCTCCGACGAATCATCCATCTGATGCGGCTGCCCGCCCCAGAACAGACAGATATCCCCGGCCCGCAGCTGAATTTCATGGTCGTTCATGCGGTAGTGAACGGTGCCGCGTATGATATAGTTCACCTCGACCTGCGCATGCCAATGCGGCTTCGCCATCAGGGGAGGATGGGTATGAAACATCTGCAGGGTCGTCGGTAGCCCCTCGATGCTGCTCGCACCCGGCTGATAGACCGCCCGATCACCCACCTTACTTTTCGCCAAGTCGATGTTCCCTTTTTAGGAGACAGAAGCGTACCGACAGATAGTTTAAGCGCGTTCGTTAGAGGACGGCAATTGAAAAGGGAGGATTTTCAATGCGTTTAAAACTTCTTGGCGCGACCACGCTCGCCGCCATGCTTGCTTCCGGCTCCGCATTCGCCGAGCAAACCACCATTACTGTCTGGAGCTGGAACGTCGCCGCATCGGCGCTGAAATCCACGCTTGAGGGCTTCAACAAAAAATATCCCGATATCAAGGTCGATGTTCAGGACATCGGAAACCCTCAGGTCTTCGACAAGATGCTGCCCGCCTGCGCCGCCGGCGGCGAGGGTCTGCCCGACATCATGTCGATCGAGAACCACAAGGCCTCGATCTTCTGGAACCGTTTCCCGGACTGCCTGACCGATCTGACAAAACTCGGCTACACGGACGAACTCAAGAAGCAGTTCCCAGACTTCAAGCGCGCCGAACTCGAAGTCGGCGATGCTGCCTATGCCATGCCTTGGGATTCCGGCCCGGTCGCCATGTTCTACCGTCGCGATCTCTACGAAAAGGCCGGCGTCGATCCGGCAACGATCAAGACCTGGGACGATTTCATTGCCGCCGGCAAGAAGATCTCCGCCGCCAATCCGGGTGTGATCATGGCGCAGGCCGATCTCAACGGCGACAGCGAATGGTTCCGCATGCTCGCCAACGAGCAGGGCTGCGGCTATTTCTCAAATGACAGCCAAAACATTGTCGTCAACCAGCCCGGCTGCATCAAAGCCCTGGACAAGGTAAAGGAGATCAAGGACGCGGGTCTGCTGAGCGCGGCGAATTGGAACGAGAAAATCCAGTCGAATAATGCCGGCAAGGTCGCATCGCAGCTCTATGGCGGTTGGTATGAAGGCACCATCCGCTCGACCTCGCCGGATCTCGCCGGAAAATGGGGCGTCTATCCGATGCCGAGCATGACAGCCGATGGCCCGCACGCGGCCAATCTCGGCGGCTCATCGCTGGCCATCGCCAGCAGCTCGAAGAACAAGGAAGCCGCCTGGAAATTCCTTGAGTATACGCTTGGCACCAATGAAGGCCAGGTCACAATGCTGAAATCCTTCGGTCTCGTGCCGTCGCTGCTGACGGCGGTCAAGGACCCCTTCGTCAACGAGCCGCTGCCCTATTGGGGCGGTCAGAAGGTCTGGGCCGACATCCTCGCGACCCTGCCGAAGATCCGCCCGAGCCCCGGCACGCAGTACTTCAGCGATGCTGACGAAATCATCAAGGCCGTACAGACGAAGTATCTCGCCGGCGGCTATCCGGACGGCAAGGCAGCACTTGACGATGCAGCCCAGCAGATCGCCTCGGCGACCGGACTGCCGATCGCAAAATGAGTGACATAGCCGGGGGCGCCTCCCAAGCCGCGCCCGGCATCCCCGCCGCCTTTACGGCGGCGGGGATGTGCCTTGCACGTCACCTCATTGAGTAAAAAAGGAGAAGGCTTTCATGCGGTTGCGAAACCGGAGCGCTTACGCGTTCCTTGCGCCCTATCTTCTGGTGTTCGCCGCCTTCTGGATCTGGCCGATCATCGATTCATTCCTGATTTCGTTCCAGAACACACGCGTCAATCCCTGGGTATTCAGCGCGTCGGTCAATTGGGGACGCCTGTTCGGCGACCCGGCCTTCTACAACGCGCTTACGAATACGCTGATCATCCTGGTGATCCAGGTGCCGGTGATGATCTCGCTCGCCACCGTCATGGCGGTGTTGTTGAACTCGCCGCTTCTGAAGGCGCGCGGCCTCTTTCGCTTCGCCTTCTTCGCGCCTGTCGTAGTCGGCGAAGTGGCCTATGCCGCCGTCTTCCGGCTGATGTTCAACCTCGATTTCGGGATCATCAACAAGCTGTTCGGCACGATCGGTATCGCTCCGGTGTCGTGGTTCGCCGATTCGCATGCCGCCATGCTGCTCATTATCATTGCCGTCACCTGGCGCTGGGCCGGCTACAACGCCATCATCATCCTTTCCGGACTGCAATCCATCCCCGAGGATGTCTATGAGGCTGCCACGCTCGATCGCGTCAGCAAAGTCAAGCAATTCATCCACATCACCCTGCCGCTGTTGAAGCCGATCATTCTCTTCTGTGTGGTCCTTTCCGTCATCGGCACGATGCAGCTTTTCACCGAACCGTATCTGATCACCAACCGCGGCGGCCCCGGTGGCGCGACCGAAACGCTCGGCCTACTGCTCTATCGCCAGGGCTTCCAGTCGACCAACTTCGGCTACGCCTCTGCGATCGCTTACACCATGGCGGCACTCGCAGTGGCGATCTCTCTCCTCAATCTCTGGGTGGGGCGCGAACAAAAATGAAATCGAAATCCAAATCCGCTCTGATACGTTCGATCGTGCTGCATGCGCTGTTGATACCGCTCGCCATTATCTGGCTGTTTCCGCTGTGGATGATGTTCATCTTCTCGACCATGCCGGATCACGGCATCTTCAGCCCGGACATCGTTCTGACGCCCTCAACCAGCTTCCTCGACAATGTCCGCAACCTGCAGGCCGATACCAATTTCCTCGGCGCGATGACGATCTCGATCGGCGTCGCGGTGATCTATACCGTCCTCTCGGTTTTCCTGACATCCATGGCCGGATGGGCGCTGGCCCGCTACCGCTTCGTCGGCCAGTCCCTCGTCATCGGCATCATTCTCGGGACGATCACGCTGCCCTATTCGGTCGTCGTCATTCCGCAATTCATCATGGTGGCGAAAAATTTCGGATTGGCGAACACCTGGGTTGCGCTGATCGTGCCGCCGCTGTTCAACTCGCTCGGCGTGCTTTTCATGCGCCAGGCCTTCTCGATGATGCCGGGCGAGCTTTTCGACGCCGCCCGTGTCGAGGGCGTCAAGGAATGGCAGATTTTCCTGCGCATCGCCCTGCCGCTGGCACGGCCGACCATGGCCGCGCTCGCTATCATCTTGTTCCTCGCCTCCTGGAACAACTACCTCTGGCCGCTGCTGATCAACTCCCGGCCGGGCATGATGACGGCGCCGGTGGCACTGGGAACGCTGATCGGCCTCACCAAGGTCTCCTGGGGCGGCATCATGGCCGGGGCGGTCATGCTGACGGCGCCGATCCTCGTCATCTTCGTTCTCCTGCAACGTCATTTCATCGCCGGCATCGCCGCTGGCGCAATCAAGTAATTCCGGGAGCTCCCGTATGGCAGAACTGTCCCTTACCAATGTCGTCAAACGCTATGGTTCGCTGGAAATCATCCACGGCGCCAATCTCGAGGTGAAGGACGGCGAATTCGTCGTCTTCGTCGGACCTTCCGGATGCGGCAAGTCCACGCTGCTGCGCATGATCGCCGGGCTGGAGGATATTACCGGTGGCGAACTGAAGATCGGCGGCCGCGTCGTCAACGATGTCGAGCCGGCCGATCGCGGCATCGCCATGGTCTTCCAATCCTATGCGCTCTATCCGCACCTGACCGTCGAGCAGAACCTCAACTTCGGCCTGCGCATGAATGGCAATCCGAAGGCCGATACCGACCGCCGCGTGAAACAGGCTTCCGAGATCCTGCAGATCACCGAGTTGATGCAGCGCCGGCCAAAGCAGCTCTCCGGCGGCCAGCGCCAGCGTGTTGCCATCGGCCGCGCCATCGTGCGCGAGCCGCAGATCTTCCTGTTCGACGAGCCGCTTTCCAACCTCGATGCCGAACTGCGCGTGCAGATGCGCGTGGAAATCTCGCGCCTTCACAAGAAGCTCGGCACCACCATGATCTACGTGACGCACGACCAGACGGAGGCGATGACGCTCGCCGACAAGATCGTCGTGCTTCGCGGCGGCAATATCGAGCAGATTGGCGCGCCGCTCGATCTCTACGACGATCCGGTCAACCAGTTCGTCGCCGGCTTCGTCGGCTCTCCGAAGATGAATTTCCTGCTGGCCGAGGTCGTCGACAATCAGCCGGGTCGCGTCGCGGTGGTCCTGCGCAACCAGCGTAATGTCCGTTTGACGCTGCCGACCACGACCGCTCGGGTCGAAATCGGCGAGCAGGTGACACTCGGCGTTCGTCCCGAACATTTCCTCGAGGCGGGACGCGGCGATGTTGACATGACCGTCGACGTCGACGTCGCCGAACACCTCGGCAATACCAGCTACATCTACGCCAATGTCGCCGACGGCGAGCAGATCGTGATCGAGCGTGAGGAATCGCGCAATGCCGGCAATCGGGACACGCTGACCGTCGCCCTCTCCGCAGCCAAGACATTCTTGTTCGATAGCGCCGGCAACCGATTGCGATAGGCGCTCACTGCAGCCCTCCCAAGACAGCATGAAGATTGAAGAAAGGATAGTTTCATGAGTACAGACGCACCCATCCGCTGGGGCATCATCGGCCCCGGCACGATCGCCAAAACATTTGCCGACGGCGTTGCCCATTCGCGCGGCGGCAAGCTCGTGGCCATCGCCAGCCGCAACCCCGACAAGCCCGGCCTCGGCGACAACTTCCCCGGCGCACGCATCGTCAATGGTTACGAAGCACTGCTCGCCGACAAGGACGTCGACGCCGTCTATATCGCCACGCCCCATACCGGCCATGCCGAATGGGCGATCAAGGCAATCCGTGCCGGCAAGCATGTCCTCGTCGAAAAGCCGATTGCACTCTCCGCCTATGACGCCGAGGCGATCTATTATGAAGCCAGGAAGGCCGGTGTCTTCGCCGGTGAAGCCTTCATGTATCGTGTGCATCCGCAGACGGCGAAGCTGATCGAACTGGTGAAAAGCGGCGTGATCGGCGACATCCGCATCATCCGCTCCTCCTTCGGCTTCAACATGGGTAGCGTCAGGCCGGAACACCGGCTGTTTGCCAATGAAACCGCCGGCGGCGGCATTCTCGATGTCGGCGGCTATCCTGTGTCGATGGCACGGCTGATTGCCGGTGCTGCCGACGGCAAGTCGTTCCTCGATCCGGACAAGGTCTCGGGCGTCGCCCATCTCGGCCAGACGGGCGTCGACGAATGGGCGTCAGCCGTGCTGAAATTCCCGAACAACATCATCGCCGAAGTTTCCTGCTCGATCATGGCGAACCAGGACAATACGCTGCGCATCATCGGCTCCGAAGGCCGTATCGAAGTCAAGGATTTCTGGTTCGCTTCCGGCCATAAGGGCGGCGTTGGCAAGATCGAACTCATCAAGGGCGGCGAGACGCAAGTCGTCGACGTCAAGGAAGACCGTTGGCTTTATTCCTTCGAAGTCGACGCCGCCGGCGACGCCATCCGCGCCGGAGCCAAGGAATTCGCCTATCCGGGCATCGGCTGGGCCGATTCGATCGGCAATCTGCGCGTTCTCGACCAATGGCGCGCCACCATCGGCCTCGAATACGAGGTTGAAAAGGCGACGCGGCGGACGACGAACATCGCAGGCGCACCCGTCACCAAGGGCAACAGCGTTCCCAAGCGCAGCATTCCCGGCATCGCCAAGCCGGCCTCGATCGTCACGCTCGGCTTCGAATTCTTCCCGAATTTCGCCGCGGCATCGCTGACGCTCGACGCCTTCTACGAGGCCGGAGGCAACGCCTTCGACACCGCCTATGTCTATGGCGGCGGCAAGACCGAGAGCATCTTTGGCGATTGGCACACCAGCCGGAAGGTGCCGCGCGAGGAGATCGTGCTGATCGGCAAGGGCGCCCATTCGCCGCTCTGCTACCCTGATATGATCGCCAAGCAGCTCGACCAGTCGCTCAACCGGTTGAAGACCGACTATGTCGATATCTACTTCATGCATCGCGACAACACGGCCGTTCCGGTCGGCGAATTCGTCGATGCCATGGATGCCGAGGTCAAGGCCGGCCGTATTCGCGGCATCTTCGGCGGTTCCAACTGGACCCGCGCCCGCTTCGACGAGGCGATCGCCTATGCCGAGAAGAACGGCAAGACGGCTCCGGCAGCGCTTTCCAACAACTTCTCGCTGGCCGAAATGCTCGACCCGATCTGGGCCGGTTGCGTCGCCGCCTCCGACGACGACTGGAAGAGCTGGCTGAACGCCAAGCAGATCCCGAACTTTGCCTGGTCGAGCCAGGGCCGCGGCTTCTTCACCGACCGCGCCGGCCGCGACAAGCAGAACGACGAGGAGCTGGTGCGCGTCTGGTACTCCGATCGCAATTTCGGACGCCGCGACCGCGCGATCGAACTGGCACAGAAGCTCGGTCGCAACCCGATCCATATCGCGCTCGCCTATGTCGTCGCCCAGCCCTTCCCGGTCATCCCGCTGATCGGCCCGCGCACGATCGCCGAACTGGAAGACAGCCTCTCGGCGCTCGACATCAAGCTGACGCCGGAACAGGTGAAGTGGCTGGAAGGCTGATACCAGCCGACAACCACGCCGGTTGCCGAGCATAGGGTGAAACGCAAACAGCCCGCTCCTCCAAGGAGCGGGCTGTTTTGTTATTTCGCCTCGTTGGATCAAGCTGCGAAATCGAATGCCTTGGTTTCGGAGCCTTCGAAGCCGAGAAGATAGGTCTTCCGCTCGAGGCCGCCGGCAAACCCTCGCAAATCCCCGGCCGCACCAATGACACGATGGCATGGCGCGATGATGGAGATCGGGTTCCGGCCATTGGCGGCGCCGACCGCGCGGATTGCCTTGGGCGCACCGATCTGCTCGGCAATCTGCGTATAAGAGCGCGTTTCGCCGAAGGGAATGGTGAGCAGCGCCCGCCACACGTTCCTCTGGAACTCCGTGCCGGAAAAATCGAGCGGGAGATCGAAGACCCGTCGTTCGCCGATAAAATATTGCCGCAGCTGCCGCTCGGTTTCCACCAGCACGGGATGGCTGTCATCCTCCGCAATGATGGCCAGGGGCACGCGGCCCGGCCGGTCATTGTCCCAGAGAATCGCCGCCAGGCCCTTGTGGCTGGCGACAAGCTTCAGCTCGCCAACCGGCGACATCATCAGCTTGAAAACATACTCTTGTCGCGCATCATGCACCGTCTTGGCCATATCAATCTCCTCCTGCCTGGGCTGGAACGAATGAGCCTGACGGCACTCCCCGCGTCTTCGGCCCGATCGCGGTGATTCGACTACATCACCAACACTACCAATATGGCCATGGCGACCTGCAATCGCCCACCCGAAAAGCGTTCCCGTCGAACGAAAGCGCACTATTGTGAGGCTGCATTTTTTGCTGATGCGTTCAAGCCATCGTCTTCGCAATAGTCTCCGCAGCGGCAATCCCGGTTTCGTAGGCCCCATGCGCGGTGGAATAGCGCGTCACCGAACAAGCTTCGCCGGCGAAGAACAGGCGCTGATCATGAGGCCCGGCAAGGACCTGCCGCAGATCGGAAGCGCCGGGTACCGCATAGGAATAGGAGCCGCCGACAAAGGGTTCGCTTGCCCAGGTGGACATGACCGCCGGCGACAAGATGTCTTCGACGCTCGTACCGAAGACGCGCTTCAGCTGTTCCACCGAGAAATCGAATGCCGCGCCGATCCCTTCCCGCTCAAGATCATGGGCAAGATCACCGGCGAAATAGGCCTCGATGATCGGGGCGCCGAAAGGCTTCAGCTGGTAGGACCCTGTTCGACCGCTATGATAGGAGCCAAGGAGATGGGCATCGGCCGGAAAGGCCTCCGGCGTCCGCATGCGCAGGAAGAGCTTGTTTGCCAGGCCCAGCGGCAATTGCGAGGCCGCCTCGATCTTGTCCGGAATCGGTGGCCAGAACGTGATTTTTTCCGCTGCGAGAACGTTTGTGGAGACGGCTATGATGACGGCCTTCGCCCTCAACTCGCCCTTCGCGGTCGATAGAACAATATGATTGGCGGCGCTGTGGTCGATGCGGCGAACTTCTGTTCCAGTATGAACAGGAACCGGCGCCGCATAGGTGGCAACGACGGTTCCGTAACCTTGCCGCACCCGCCAATCCGGACCCGGGCCGGGATCGTAGCGGCTTTGATCGATCGCCGAGGATCGGTGCAATTCAGCGCCGGTGAGGAAGGTACCGAGTGCATGGATATACTCATTCCAGGGATCGCCCGCCGCAAGCAACGCAGAGAGTGCCGCGTCCTCCTCGCTGTCATAGGCATGGATCCGCTCGAAAAACTCGTGAGCCGCGATGCGCACCGCTTTGGCGTCGGCCGCATCCCTCTCCAGTTGGTGACCACCCTCACTCCAGGGCGCCGGCGTGCGGTCCACCGTCAGGCCGATCTCCTCGGCGATCCCCGTCCAGGCATTCGTCCTTGCGCCATGCAGCCAGCCGCAGCCGAGGTCGATCACAATGCCGCCGAGTTCGACCGGATGCAGCGTCCGCGCCCGGCCGCCGATACGATCGGAGGCTTCGAGCAGCACAAGCGACAGATCGGGCCGCAGCGCCTGCAGCCGCCGCGCCGCGCCAACGCCCGCAGCTCCCGCGCCAATAATGGCGACATCGACACTACCGCTCGCCAAAGTTTCACCAGACATTCCGTTTCCTCAAGAAGAAGCCGCTTACCTTGCGATCAACCATGTTGATCCTATAGCAGGCACCTGCCCAGGGTATTAAGGGGGAAAATCGACATGAGGTCATGATCGGCATTCATGGGTCAGTCGCTGTGCTTGGGAATTAAAACGCGCCAAATCCCGCTATTTGCGGGCTTTTTTTGATAAGGGAACTTCAGGGAGATTTGGTTATGGTTTCCGGCTTTGCATCTCAGCATCTAAGGTGCGGAAAGCTCGCCATCGAATCTTCGGTCTTTGCGCCGGGGATAGTGATCTTGGAGATGGGGAAGATATTGGTTGCGGGGGCAGGATTTGAACCTGCGGCCTTCAGGTTATGAGCCTGACGAGCTACCGGGCTGCTCCACCCCGC
>NZ_JBFUPL010000018.1:0-77622 GCF_041355235.1 Rhizobium sp. RCC_161_2
AAGGAAGAGCTTGGTCTCGATCACTTCGAAGGCCGGTCCTGGCAAGGCCTCCACCGACACGCACTGATGACAATGATCGCTTACGCTTTCTTGCAACATCAGCGTCTGCACGAGGTAAAGCGGGAAAAAAAGGAAGAAACACGGGCCGCCTAAGCCGACACTGCCAGCCATCCGACGCGCTGTCATCAAGGCACTATCACCTGCGCCAGCCCCTGAGCGATGTCCGCACTGCCGAATTCGCTTCCGGCTCCCAATGGCTCCAAAATCAATTCTGCCAAAGTAGTGCTAGCTGAAACTCAACAGAAGAGCCTCTTGCCGCATTCCTATGCAAGAGCCCACATGATCAGACGACCGTTAGCAACAACGTGATCTCGGTTTTCCTAGGGCTGCTCCTCTTCTTCGCAGCCGCGCTGTTTTTGCCAGATAAAAGCCGTGTTGCGCTTGCACAAAGGAGAATCTTGCGGTGCTCAAGTCCCTCTTCCGAGAAACGATAAGTTCGAAATAGTCTTGATCGGGCACGATGGCATCACCAAGCTGAGATCCTATTCGCACCTGCCGGCAGCCATCATTGTTGGCGTCATCGATAAGCTGCCTTCATCGACATCATAGTTCGAGCGGCAGCTGATGCGGCACGAGGATAGGCCTCGACAATTGACACAAGCGGACCCCAGCAGGCCTTAAGCGCATCCGGCTGAACTAACTGTGTCATCCGCTCGTCAACTCTTTTTGACATCACAGATGGGCGGCATCTCGGCGGCATAATGACGCTCTCCGCAACCGAGAAGATAGACCTCCGGTTCCGGATTTTGCAGCACAGTAAAGCCTGCGCTTCGCAGCATTGCCTCCGCCGCCGCCTTGTTCGGTATGAACCAATTGGTCGGATCGCCGGCATAGCGGTTCTCGATGAAGAAGAGCTTCGGGTAGTCGGAACGATCGAAAATGTCACCCTCCGAAAAATCGTAATCATCGGCCACCGCCGACGTCTCTTCGACGCCTCGCTGCATGCACTGAAAGAGCATGAGATCGCCGACGACGTGCTCGCGCAGCAGATCCAGAGCCAAAAGCGGATGGCGCAGGTGATAAAGGACGCCCATGAAGATCACCAGATCGAATTTCTCGCTCAGCTTTGCCACCTCGTAGACAGACATCTGGCGAAAATCGATATCGACGCCTGCTTGGGCCGCCACGAACTCTGCCTGGCGAAGATAATGCGGATCGGTATCGATCGCGACTACGCGATCGGCGTTGCGCCGCTTCATCTCCAGCGAATAGAAGCCGGCATTACAGCCAATGTCCAGGACGCTTCGGCCTTTGAGATCTGCCGGCACCACGTCCTTGAAACGTCGCCATTTGAAGCTCGGATAGTCCCCGAGAAAGTGATCGGGAGCGGTTTCGACGCCGCCGATCCGCAGATTATGAAACCAGGGACCCAGTTCCGCAATTTGTCGGCGCAAGTCTTCCTGCTCTTTGACATTGATAGTCATCTCAAGCTCCGAGCGGCAGTTCCGTTGCATCCTCTGCCGGTGTATGCCGCCGGCCCGCGTGCGGTGTGATCGGCTGTTCGGCAAGTGTGTGGCTGAACCAGGTGATCGTATGCGCCAATCCCTCGGCCAGCGGAACCTTGGGCTCCCATCGCAGCAACTCATTGGCACGCGAAATATCAGGGCGGCGGCGCTGTGGATCATCTTCGGGCAACGGCCTGTGAACGATCGTCGATCGCGTCGGCACCATCGCCAGGACCATGTCGGCAAGTTCGGCAATCGTGAACTCGCTGGGATTGCCGAGATTAACTGGCACGCCGGCATTCGGTTGGACGTTCATCAGCCTGATCAGTCCGTCTACCAGATCGGAAACATAGCAGAAGGAGCGCGTCTGTGCCCCGTCCCCGTAGATCGTCAACGGCTCGTTTCGCAGCGCCTGCACGATGAGATTGGAGACGATGCGTCCATCATTGGGCTGCATGCGGGGACCGTAGGTATTGAATATCCGCACCACCCGCGCATCCACCTGACCGCTGCGAAGGCTATCGAAGCACAATGCTTCGGCAGCCCGCTTGCCTTCGTCGTAGCAGGCACGCGGTCCGATGCAATTGACATGACCCCAGTAGTCCTCCCGCTGCGGATGCATCTCAGGGTCGCCATAAACCTCACTTGTGGACGCCTGCAGAAACGATGCGCGATGATGCGCCGCAAGCTTCAGCAGATTGCCGGTGCCGGCGACGCTCGTCATCATGGTGTGAATTGGGTCGGCCTGATAGAAAGGCGGAGAGGCAGGGCAGGCCAAATTATAGATCTGGTCGAGCGGTTCGGCAATATCCAGCTCATCGCAGATATCATGCTCGATCAGGGCAAAATCGGCATGCTCCTGCAGCGGCAGGACATTGCTGGGCGAACTCGTCAGAAAACTGTCGACGCAGATGACCCTGTTGCCGCCGGCAAGAAGCGCGTCGCAAAGATGCGAACCGACAAAACCCGCACCGCCAGCCACGAGAATATTTTTTCTAGTCCGATCCCGCATCCGGTTTCTCCTTCCATTGTTACGCTGAAACACCTTGAACTGACTGATCGGCGCGTCGGCCGCTATCGCTGAGCGCCGCGATCAATTGCCTTGCGCGAGCGCGGCCGGTATGATCGGCGCGCACAATGCCGCGGGCGGCATCCGCCATCCGCTGCTGCTTCTCCGTCGAAAGTCCTGTCAGGACCTCGACCACATCGTCGGCGCCACGAGCGACGATAATCGCCTTGCCCGACGGGAACAGATCATCCAGGCCTTTCCAAAAGTCGCTGATGATCGGTGTGCGGCAGGCCGCGGCTTCGAAGAGGCGAACGCTCGGCGACCAGCCGGCCGCGATCATGTCTGCGCGCGTCAAATTGAGCGTGAATCTCTGTCGGCTGTAGAAGGACGGATGATCATCCGGCGCCAGGTGCTCGATGCGATCGATATTGGGCGGCCATTCCATGTCCGCCGGATATCGCGGGCCGGCAACGACAAAGCGCATCTCCGGCAGCCGGCGTGCCGGCGCGATCAGCAATTCCTCGAGCATGGGCTGACGGTCGGAACTGTAGGTGCCAAGATAGCCAAGGTCCCATTCCGGAGCCTCGCCCGTATTCCTATAGCGCGCCGCGTCGACGGAGCAATAAAGTGCTTCGCCGCGAAACACGCCATAGCGCTCTTCAAGCAGATCTATCACCTCGCCGCCCGAGAAGGAAAAATAGATGTCGAACAGCGACATCTGGCGGCGCGCGACATATTCCTCGTCCTTTCGATCGAGCTTGGCGAGCGTTACGGGCGTATCGATGTCGTAAAAACATAGAAGGCGGGGATTATGGGCGGCCACCGCATCGATCACGGCAACGCCGTCTGGCACATAGGAGCCGATGATCACGGCGTCCGCCGAAATCAGGCGATGCCGAAAGTGTGCCGCGAGTTCATCGACCGAACGGTAATAGGAGAGTTCGCAGAAGTCCGGATCCGGCAGATCACGCTCCGCCGCATACCAGGGGACATCGCGTTCGAGAAAAAGGACGTTGTGGCCCTCGGCATGCAAGCCCCTGAGAAGAGACCGGAATGTCGTGGCGTGGCCATTGCCCCAGGAAGAAGACAGCGACAGACCGAGAATGATGATGTCGAGAGACCGGCTCATTCGGCTGCCTCCTTACTGCCGAAGTGCGACCGGAAGAGGCGATCCACCTCGACGGCGCGGTGCTGATAAGTGTGTTCTGCAAGCACCCTTTGAAGCGCTCTCCTGCCGATTGCCGCGGCATGTTCGTCGGTGAGGTCCGTCAGTATGTCGCGAACATCCCCTCCGTCGCGGGCGACCAGCACCTCCTCGTCCGGCTTCAGGAAACGGTCGATACCTTCCCAATAGTCCGTGATCAAACACGCACCGGCACCCGCGGCTTCGAAGACACGCGTGGCAGGCGAAAAGCCGTTCTGGGCCATGCTCTCGCGAGAAATATTGAGCACTGCCTTAGGCGTCACGTTGAAGGCGTTATGGTCCCGTGTCGAGACATGGCCGATATAGTGGACGTTCGGCGCCATGGGCTTGTCGTGCCATCCCGATCCCCCGAGCAGAAAGCTCCGGTTGTTCAAGCCTGCCGCCGAATCGAGAAAGAAAGCCTCGACGCGCGCTTCGCGATCCGGAAGCCGATTGCCGAGAAAACCGAGGTCGGCTTTGAAACGGCAGTCGGGCGCGACAGGATGATGGGTCTGCGGATCGAGCGCGTTGTAGATCGGTATGCACTCGACCGCGCCCATGGCTCGATAGGCCTGCACGACAGGATCTCCGCCGCCATAGGTCAGAACCAGATCGAGATCGGCAAGCGCCTTCCGAAGCGGATGCTCCGGCAAGCCCTTCAATTCGGCAAGGGTTGCTGGAGCATCGACATCCCAGAATATTTTCAGCGCGGCCGGGCGGGCGGCCGTCATTACCTGCTCCAGGAGCAAGTCGTCCTCGAAACCGACGCCGCTTGCCTTGATCACGATATCCGCGAGCGCCGCCTCGACGGCAACATCCTTCAACGCCGGAATCGTGCCTTCATAGACCACCACGTCGCACCAGGCCGGCGGGTCGATGTCACGATTCTGCTGCCGTTCATAAATATCCGGCTCGTAGAAGGTGATCTGATACCCTCGCTCGGCCAGGGAGCGAAGCAGACCACGATAATAGGTGGCCGCGCCGTTCCAATAGGCGGAAAGGAGGCTCGATCCATAAAACGCGATTTTCATACCACTACCTCCTGTTCACCGATTACGTCATGCCGGGCGAGAATGCCGAACAGTTCATCGACGCGGTGACGGCAGGTGTGGCGCGCCCGAACGGTCTTAAGTCCGCAAGCCGCCAGATCCGCGGCGAAATCCTGATCGGAGAGAACCTCGCGCAACAAGCGTGTCATCTCGTCTCCATTTCTGGCAAAGAGAAAATCCTCACCCGGCTTGAACAACCCCTCCGCATCGTCCCAGGGGGCAGATACCAAGGGGATGCCGCAGGCAAGCGCCTCGAACATGCGAATGGTGGGAATACCCGGCAGCGCCTCCACATAGGGGCGTCTTGGAATGTGCATCGTGACGCGATTCTCCGCGAAGGCCCGCGGAACGTCGGCATTGGCGATCCAGCCACCATAGCCGATGCCAGCTTCGCGAAGAGCGTCCAGCGCCTGCGGGGGATAACGCACCCCTCGCACGGTCCACGCCGTATTCTGGCCAAGGCTGCGGCTCGGATCGATCAGGAACGAGGCGATTTCGGCGCTGCGCTCGTCATCGCCCCAATTGCCGATCCAGATCACGTCGCCCGTCTTCTCGACATCGGGCATGGGCCTGAACAGTGCCTCGTCGGCAGCCTCATGCCAGGTAAAGACATTCCGTCCCCACCCCGCCCGGAGATAGCGCTCCCTCAAGGTCTCGCCGAAAGCCAGGACGATGTCGTAGTTCTCAAGATCAAGGGCAGCTATGTCGCCGTGCGCCGACACGGCCCGATGATGGGTATCGTGGAAAATGAGCGTGAACTTGCCGCCTTGCCGCCGCGCTTTGCCGAGGCGAGCAATCAGCGCCGGATCGGTCCATTCATGCACGATAACGACATCCGCCTCGCCTACCGCAGCCTCGTGGTCGAAGGCATCGTCATAGACAGTCGAACGCAGCATCGGGAAGGCGCGATGGAAGGCCTCGATCGCGCTCGGCCCTTGGTCTCTCAACATATTGGCGCGGCTCCAGGATCCCGCGGGCTCCAGAGCCGCGACGTCATGGCCGCGCCTGATGAGATCCCGCATGATCCCGCGCAGGAAATGCGCGTTACCGTGATTCCAGTCCGAAACAAGCGAATGAGTGTAGAAAATGAACTTCATGGCCTACCCCGTTACCGCATTCTTGCCGGCATGCTGCATGGCGTTCGCATAGACATTCAACAGCGACAGGCACTGCACATCCGCTGCGAATTCGCGCGACCGCATCTGCGCCAGTGCGCCGAGGGCGGTTCGCATGGTGCCGTCGGCCGAGAGCCTGTTGATCGCATCGGCGAACGATCTGGGATCATGCGGATCGGCGAACAGCGCCGCGCCATTCCAGAGCTCCCGATAGGTGGGAATATCGGCCAATACCAGCGCGGCACCGGCGCGTGCTCCTTCGAGAGCGGCAAGCCCGAAAGGCTCATAGACCGACGGAGACACCACGATCCCGGCTCTCGCCATGAACATCGTCACCTGTTGATGCGGCATCTCGCCGAGAAGAACGGCGTGGCTGATGGCAATGTGCTGACCGGCGGGTCCCTCGGCCGGGCCCGCCATCAGCACGCGCGTGGGGCAAAGGCTCGCGGCCTCATCCAGAACAGCGCCGTTCTTGCCATCGTCCCACCATCGGCCGACCGCCAGCACGAAGTCCTCTTTCTCCACCGACGGCGGTTCGAAACGGGTCGAATTGTAAACAACGTCGAGGTTGGCGATCATCCCGTAGGTGCGGCGAAGCGCGTCGGCATGGCTGCGGCTCGGTGCCATGACCGCATCCGCGCGATCGAACCCTCGCCTGTTGCGGCGTTCCTGCCAAAGCCATGCCTCGGGAAGCTCGCAGCCACGGACGATATTGAACCAGGTGATGACACAGGAATGCGAAACCACCACCACCGGCAAATCGATATCGAGGCCTGCTGCCTGCGACGGCAAATTGAGATGGAGCATATCGATCGAATATTCGTCCGCCAACCGCGCCAGGAGACCGGGAATGACATCAAGCCGATCCTCGCATTCCGCCGTCCAGTCGAGGGGAGCGTTAAGCCAGGTCAAGGTTCCGATCTCGCGAGCTTCCCGCGATTGCTCTGGGGATGGCTCCGGCCCGAGACCAGCAAAGATCGTCTGGATATCGCATTGCCTCAGAGCCCTTGCGATGTCCATCGCATAGCGCCAGACGCCGCCAACGGCATCGACGGTCATCAGGACACGGCGCGGGCGGGCGATACGGGTTCGAAAATAGTCATCCAGCGGAAGGCGTGCCTGATCCAGGCCCAACAATGTGCCATTCATGCCGTCGCCCTCCTTGGTTGACGAATCCGCGCGGCCGCGAAGCGATTTTCGACCAGCCAGTCGCGAAGGTCACGGATGCCCTCGCGCCATGTGATCTCAGGCTTCCAACCGACGGCCTGTTGCAACGCTCTCGTATCTGCGACGAAGTAAAGCTGGTCGCCGGCGCGCCAGTCGGCGTTCACCGTCTCGATCGGACGGGCGGTCATTTGTTCGATCTCGCGCAGGGCGATGCGAATGCTGACGGCGTTTTGCGGGCCGCCGCCGAGATTGAAGGCTTTGCCTTTGACGTCGTCGATCGACCGCAACAGCGCCCGATAGGCGGCAACGGCATCCTTCACATGCAATATGTCGCGCACCTGCTTGCCATCGCCATAGATCGAAATTCTGTCGCCTCTCAATGCGCAGATTAAAAAATGAGCGACCCAACCCTGGTCTTCCGTGCCGAATTGGCGCGGCCCATAGATGCAGCTCATCCGTAGCGCGGCCGTCGCCATGCCGTATGATTTGGCATAATCCAGTACATACTGGTCGGCGACCCCCTTCGAGCAGCCATAAGGCGTGCAGAAATCCAGTTTCCGCTCCTCGCCGAAACCATGGGCACGCAGCACTTCGTCAGTCGGAATGTACCGGTCGTCGAACTCCGCCATCGCAATTTCATCGATGCCGCCGTAGACCTTGTTGGTGCTGGCAAAAACGAGCGGCGCCTTGCCGCCCGCCTTGCGCACCGCCTCCAACACATTGAGGGTTCCTCGCGCATTGGTCTCGAAATCATGGATCGGATGAAGCAGGCTCGTCGTCACCGCCGTCTGGGCGGCAAGATGGAAGACCGCTTTTGCATCGGAAAAGACGGGCTCTATGGCGCCGAGATCGCGGATGTCGGCAAGCACCGGATGAACGCGGTCGCCATGATTGCCCTTGAGCCAACGGAGATTCTTATCCACTCCGGGACGGCTGAGATTGTCGAGGATTATAACTTCCTCGCCGTCCCTCAGATAGCTGTCGGCAAGATTGCTGCCGATGAAGCCGCTACCTCCGACGACGACAATGGGCGCGATTTCCCGTCTCATGACATAAGCCCCCGCTCTTGAAGATGCCTCGTCATCTCGGCATTCCGGTCGACCGCTCCGGTCGCGAGAACCCATTCGGCGAACGGAGCCAGAGAGTTGTCCAGTCGGTGCTGTGGTTTGAAGCCGAGCAGTTCCCTGGCTTTGGAAATATCGGCGAAGCAATGACGGATATCGCCCGAACGGGCTTTGCCGGTGATGTCGGGCCTGACTTCCGGCAACCCCATCGCGTCGGCCAACAACATGGCGACTTGAGAGATCGTGTAAGCCTGACCGCTGCCGATATTGATGACATGGCCCGGCGCTTGCGGCTGCTCCAGGGCCAGACGAAACGCGCGGGCGACATCGCGCACATGCACGAAGTCCCGCCGCTGCTCGCCGTCTTCGAAAATCATCGGCGGCTGGCCGTTGGCAAGGCGGGACGCGAAGTTCGCAAGCACGCCTGTATAGGGATTGGAGAGTGCCTGACCGGCGCCGAACACGTTGAAAAGCCGCAGCGCCACCGCCTCGACCTCATAGGCGCCGCCGAAGATCAGCATCTGCCGCTCCTGTGCGAATTTGGTGAGGGCATATATCGATGCAAGATCGACCGGCTTTTCCTCGTCGGTGGGAGCCGGAACAAGCGCCTCGCCATTCGGGCCGATGGGATTCCATTGTCCTTGCCTGTTCCGCGCGCTGTTTCGGCGTATGGAGCCGAAGCGTTCCCCCGATCCCGAGACGTACATCCCCTCACCATAGACACTCATGGAAGAGGCGACGACAACGCGCTTGATCGGGAGACCGATCATCGCCTCGAGGAGGACCGCAGTGCCGAAATCGTTACCGCCGACATAGCGGGCGATTTCGTACATCGACTGCCCGACACCGACCTCCGCGGCGAGATGAACGACTCCATCGACATCCTGCAATGCCTGCCGGACGGCCTGTTTGTCGCGCACATCGGCGCGGATGATCTCCGCCGCACTCGACAACTGAGCGTCGGCGTCGCCATGCACCTGGTCGATCAGCGCATCGAGAATGCGGACCGTGTATCCATTTTCGAGAAGTTCTTCCGTGACGTGACGGCCAATGAAGCCGCAACCACCAGTGACAAGAATACGTGACATCATTCACCTTGAGCTGTGGATTGAAGAGCTTTTGACCGCCCCCAACCATGAGCCGCAAGGAATGTTCCTCAAGCTATGACATCATTATCTTCCTTGACTTCATCAATGACACGCTGGCCGGCTTTTCGAGCTTGAGCGCGGCACGCCGCCAATGACGACGGCGAATACCGGCTTCTTCTTCATCAACAACTTCTTCAGGAACAAGCCTGGGCCAGGACAGTTAGGCGGGCCTCGTGGCGCGACCGGCATGCGCTGCTCAAACGAAATTCCGCAGGAGGATGCGATGAATGCGATCACACCGGTACAAGCGCGGACGATGAAAGCCGCCGTCGTTTCCGGACCCGGACAGCTGCGCATGGAAACCCTGCCCCTGCCAAAACCAGGGGCCGGGCAAATCCGGGTTGTGCTGGAGGGCTGTGGCGTTTGCGCTTCCAATTTGACGCCATGGGCAGGACCCGAGTGGATGCAATTTCCAACCGAGCCCGGAGGGCTCGGTCACGAGGGCTGGGGTATCGTCGATGCCGTCGGAGAAAATGTCGAAAGCGTTGGTATCGGCGACCGCGTCGCGACACTGGGTCATCATGCCTATGCCACGCACGATATCGCCGATGAGAATGCCGTCGTCCGCCTGCCCGGCGAATTCGACGGTCAACCGTTTCCCGGCGAACCCCTGGGTTGCGCCCTGAACATCTTCAAGCGCAGCGACATCAAGGCGGGGCAGACGGTCGCCATAGTCGGTATCGGCTTTCTCGGCGCTTTGCTGACACAGCTCTGCGCGGCGGCCGGAGCGCGCGTCATCGCACTTTCCCGCCGACCCTTTTCACTCGATCTCGCCAGACGGGCGGGCGCGGTCGAGACGATTTTATTGGATGATCATTGGCAGATCATCGAAAAGGTAAAGCAGCTGACGCAGGACCGGTTTTGCGATCGGGTGATCGAGGCGGTCGGCAAGCCGTGGCCGCTCGATCTTGCCGCGGAACTGACCCGCGAACGCGGTCGGCTGATTGTTGCCGGTTACCATCAGGACGGACCGAGGCAGATCAATATGCAATTGTGGAACTGGCGCGGGCTTGATGTCGTCAATGCACACGAGCGCGATCCTGCCATGTATATCCAGGGCATTCGCGATGCTATTGCCGCGATCCAAGCCGGACGTCTCGATCCCTGGCCGCTTCTTACCCACCGTTTTCCGCTGGAGCGCCTGGACGACGCGCTGAACATGACGCGCGATCGCCCGGATGGATTCCTCAAGGCCCTGGTTGTTTACGCATGAGTGGAAGCAGCAGCAAAAACGAACATCGAAGCGCCATCCGCGCTCCCAGGATCGGCTTTCTGGGCGTCGGCTGGATCGGCCGGCATCGCATGAATGCTATTCTGGACACCGGGATGGTCGAGGCGGTCGCGATCTGCGACCCTTCACAGACCATGGCGGAGGAGGCGCGAAAACTCGCGCCCGCGGCGGACATTGCCACGTCTTTCGAAGCACTGCTGGACAAGGAGCTTGACGGCGTCGTCATCGCCACGCCCAGCGCTTTGCATGCCCGACAGTCGATCGAAGCCTTGAGGCGCGGGGTTGCGGTCTTCTGCCAAAAGCCGCTTGGCCGTACCCGACAGGAGGTCGAACACGTCGTCGAAGCGTCCCGGAAAGCGGACAGGCTCCTGGGCGTCGATCTTTCCTATCGCCACACAGAAGGCATGCGCAGTATCCGCGACCTCGTCCGCAGGGGCGATCTTGGCGAGATCTTCGCGGTCGACATGGTGTTTCACAATGCCTATGGGCCGGACAAGGACTGGTTCTATGACAAGGCGCTCTCCGGCGGCGGATGCGTCATGGACCTCGGCATTCACCTGGCGGACCTTGCACTTTGGACCCTCGACTTTCCGACGATTACGCGGATCGAAAGCAATCTATTCCGGCAAGGTGTCCCGATCCGCGCTGATGGTAATGAGGTCGAGGATTTTGCCGTGGCCACGGCCACGCTGTCGACCGGTGCCATACTGCGGCTGACCTGCTCATGGCGCCTGCATGCGGGTTGCGACGCCGTTATCGGCGCCGATTTCCATGGAACCAAGGGTGGGGCGGCTTTGCGCAATGTCGACGGGTCCTTTTACGATTTCATCGCCGAGCATCACCGCGGAACGCAGGCGGAGGTCCTGACCGCGCCGCCGGACGACTGGGGCGGTCGCGCCGCCGCCGAATGGGCGACGCGGCTGGCCGCCGGTGAAACCTACGATCCCGAATGCGAACGATTGATCGACGCCGCCAGCGTCCTCGACGCCATCTATGGCCGCCAACGCAACCCGCCGGGCGCGTCCGCCGGATCGATCTGATTGGCCCGGTCGGTTTCCCCTGCGGGAACAACTTGGACATGTCAAGGTTCGGAAGCCCCAACCAATGGAGAACACCATGGCAGAGAACGAAATCCGCGATGTGTTTGTCGTCGGCCTGCGAAATGCGCACGCGATGGAAAACCAGGCTCTCAGCATCATGAAGCCGCAACTGTCGCGCATCGAAACCTATCCCGAAGTCGCCGCGAAGCTCGAGCAGCATATTCGGGAAACCGAAGGGCAGATCGCACGCCTTGAGGAAGTCCTCGACGGGTTGGACGAGAGCCATTCGGCATTCAAGGACATCGCGCTTTCCTTCACGGGTACGATGACGGCGATGGGTCACACCATCGCCGGTGACGAGATCCTGAAGAATTCCTTCGCCAACTTCGCATTCGAAAACTTTGAAATCGCCGCCTATAAATCCCTGCTGACGATCGCGGATGCCGGCAGCTTCAGCGCGGCGAAAACCGCCTTGCAGTCCAACCTCGCCGAGGAGCAGGCGATGGCGAAATGGCTTGACGAAAACCTGGCGGCCGTCACTCGCAAATTCCTGCTGCTGCGGGAGGAAGGCAAGACCGCCAAGGTCTGACGAGACCCACCACCCATAAAAACGGAACGGATAGTTCGATCGCCAGTTCTATGGGAGCGCCTTCACGGAGGCATCTGCAGGATTGGTCGAAGAATGATGCGTATTCTGGTTTGGCTATGCCTCGCCGTCGCCTTGGCTGCCTCCGCAATCTGGTTCCTGACGGCGCCCGCCGTGCCCTTTACGGCGGGCGATCCCCGCCTCCAGGGCGACGGCGATCCGGCACGAGGCCGCCTCGTCTTTGCCGCCGGCGACTGCGCATCCTGTCACGCAACGCCCGGCCAGAAGGATCGTTTAAGACTGGGTGGAGGTCTCGCGCTTGCATCGCCCTTCGGGACGTTCCGCCCGCCCAACATTTCATCCGACCCCATCGATGGCATAGGAACCTGGAGCACGGCCGACCTCGCCAATGCCATGATCGGCGGAACCTCGCCAAGACATCAGCACTATTATCCTGCATTTCCCTATTCGAGCTATACTGGCATGCGGATCGGAGACATCATGGATCTGCGGGCCTACCTGAAAACATTGGCGCCGGTTTCCGGGCGTCCGCCCCCTCACGATCTGTTCTTCCTGTTTCGTATCCGTCGTCTCCTGGGCTTATGGAAGCTCGCTTTCTTCCACGAAGGGCAATCGCAGGCACCCATGACCGGCGACGCTGTGCTCGATCGCGGCGGCTATCTGGTCGAGACCGTCGGCCATTGCGCGGAATGCCATTCCTCGCGCAATCTCTTCGGCGCGATCAGGGCTAAGATACGGTTTGCCGGCGGACCGGATCCCGACGGCACCGGTTTCATTCCCAACATCACGCCAAGCCGAATTGGACACTGGTCCGAAGCCGACATCGCCGAGATGCTGAGAAGCGGCAACACGCCGGACCATGGCCGCGCCGGATCGTCGATGGCCGAGGTCGTCGCCAACATGGCCACGTTGCCGCAAAGCGACCGCGACGCCATCGCGCGCTACATCAAGGCGCTGCCCGCGCGTCCAACGCCGCGCCCTTAAGCCATTCAGTGTGCGTAGAGATAGGCTGCCAGATCGCGCGCTTCGGCTTCCGAAATCCCGGTTTTCGGCATCGCCGTGTTGGGCGAGAAAGCTTGCGGCGCCATGATCCAGCGGACGAGATTGTCACCGGTATTATTCACTACGCCCGCGATATACACCCGGCTTCGAAGGTTCGACAACGAGCCACCGACCTGACCGTCCGCACCGGCTATTCCAGGGATCACGGGGCAGCCCGTGCACCCGAAGCGGCGAAAGATCGCTGGGGCGCGGGAGGGATCGCCGCCAGTGAGCACGCGTGCGGCCTGCAGACGTTGCTGCGTGTCCTTGACCATGTTCGCGCCGATCAGGGCCGTCAGTACTCCGGCGGCGACAGCACCCAGCCAGGCGCCGCGATACCTATGAAGGGCGAATGCGCGGAACATGATCCACTCCCCTGCCGGCGTTTGCCATCCACAGCGTCGCCATTGCCAATGCGGCACCGGCATAAATCGTTCCCGCCGGAATCCACATGACCATTCCAGCCAGTTGCTGGTCCTCAAGCGGGTAAGCCGCCATAAAGCGGCCTCGCGTGTCTGGTCGACATAAAGGACACGCGGAGCGAGCGCCATCAGGGCGCCGAGAGCGCCGGTGTGCAACATGGTCAGAAATAGATGCCATGCGGCGACGCCGCGATTGCTGCGCCAGAAGATGGACCACCAGAACAGGATAGCCGTAAGGAAAAAGCTCAGATGCTGCAGGCGATGAAACACGACATCCGTGACGGCGGCGTCGAACAGGACAGGCGCGTGCCAGGCCCATATGGCGACGGCATGCAGCAGGGCGGCATTGGTTCCCCCCGCTCGACCAGCGCCACATCCTCCGCACGGGCCCTCGCCTCATGGCTCTGCCTGTCCAACGCCTCGGTCGGTCCGGCATGCCCCACAAGAACGCGGCAATGGAGCGGGCGATCACGATCAATGGTGCGGAAACCGCCATGATGGTTTCATGCTCGATCATGTGGAAGGCAAAAAGATGCTCCCCAAGCCAGTGCAGCGGAGATAACAACGCGCCGGCCAAGGTCAGCCAGCCTGCCCAATAGCAAAGAGCGCGTTTCATCATGATGGGACGGCTTGTCCGAGCGCGACCGCCATAGTTTCCAGGAACCCCAGCCGTAGAGGTAGGTTGTGATAGCCATCGGCGTCACGATCCAAGGGTCAGTCGTCCAGACTGAATTGAACAGATGCGCCTCCGCACCATGCGCGCTCGCCGGCTCCGCCGCGATGAGCAGCAGCATGAGGGCGCCTAGTGTTCGCATGCGTAGAAGAGCCATGCCGCTTCCCCCTGCAGAATCAGCGCGAAAGCGAAGACGAGGCCGGTCACAATGCTGAGATACCGGACGAACAGTCTCGTTCGAGGCTCGCCTGACATCGAACCCGCGCCGGATACCGCAACGCTCACCATCACCAGAAAAACCGCCCCTGCGGACGCGACGACCGACCAGCGCGCGCGGCTGTGGCAATCGACATGGGGAAGGATCAAGCCGAGTTGGGTGTTGATGGCCCAGACAAGGGGAGCGATCGTCAATCCGCCATATCTTGCCGCAATCTTCATCATAGGCGTGGCACCCAATAAATACAGGCATAGAGAGGAATCCAGGCGACCACCACAAAGTTCCAATACATCGCATTGTCCTCGACATCGCCGTATCGGCGCGGATTGTCGGCATGCCGAGAAAACATCAGGCAGGTCAGCACCAGCGAGTCGATGAGGTCGGTGATGATATGGGTCGTATGAAGGCCAAGCATGGTCCAGATAATCGACCCGTAAGCATTGTCGTCCCAGCGCACATGCAGGGCGGTGAATTCGAAGGCGCGGAGCGCCAGCGGTGCTGCCCCGAGCAGCGACATGACGATAAGTCCGAGCCGAATCTTGCGGAGATTTCGTTGCCGTGCCCAGCGGGACAGGAGGATATCCGGCACGACGCTTGCGAGCAGCATCGCCGCCAGGAATGTCCCTGGAATAAAGCCGGGTGCCGGCGCGCCGGGCGGCCATTGCGGGGCAAGGCTCGTCAGATAGAAATAGATGGCGATGACCGGCGCGAACGCGGTGCCTTCGATGAGCATGAAGGCGCATGTTCCCCGCCAGGTCGGCCTTGCCGTGCCCATGCCATGCGGCGGCAATTTTGAAACATCGAGTACCACGCGCTCCTTCACGATTCATCCTCCGGGGTCTGCTTCGGCCAGAACCAGCCCGTTAACGCAATGGCGATCGGAATCCCTCCCTAAACGACGGCCTGGGGCGTGAATATCGACCAGATTAGCATCACGGAGGTGGCAAGCGCCGCCCAAAGCGGCCAGATCGAATTGCGCGGTGATGATTCACTCGCCTCCGGCTGTGCCTGCACGTCGCTGCTGACGATCAATTCACGCCGGTCGGTGCGCAGCGCGGCCGCAACCGGCAATTCATCCGGCCAGATCCACAGCAGATCACGATCGCCGACGACTGGAATGCGGCGGAAATTGAAACACGACGGCGGTGACGGCGCCGCCCATTCGAGCGTCGAGGCTCCCAAGGGGGTTGGACCTGCCGCCAGCCCCGACCAGACGCTGCGGATCACATCGATGAAGAAGAGGAGGAAGCCGAGGGAGAGGACGACGGAGCTCAGGCTGATGAACAGGTTCATTCCCGCCCAGGGCATCTCCGGCTGATAGGTGTAGATGCGCCGCAGCATGCCTTCGAGCCCCAAAATGTGCATCTGGAATGCCGGCGCAAGGCGTCGATCATGCCTCATCCCGGCGCTATGATTTTTGGCGGTTGGAGCGGCGCCATTCTGCTTGCCGAAGCGAATGCGCTCTTAGTGAAATGTCGCGGCTCTTCCTGAATGGTTCCCTCCTTTAGATATTTTCCGCTTTTCTGGCAAATCAGTCTCGCAACGCAAATTGCCAGTGACGCTGGTCATGGCGGACGACGAAACGGAGAACGGCACACTCGATAGGGAACCTATGCCCGCCACAGAGGTTGTGGCGTAACCGCGCAGCAAAAGAGGGCGGACACGGTCGCGCGGGAACGCGTGGGCCGCAAGCGGATCGACTGCAAATCTGCAAATGCGGTGGCAGACGTGATTGGCCGCCGTAGCTTGAGAGGCTCACATGACCGCCAAACCAGCCGGCAAATGGTGGCACGACAAGACCGCTTATCAGATCTACCCGCGCAGCTTTTTCGATAGCAACGGGGACGGCATCGGCGACATTCCGGGCATAACCTCCCGGCTCGACTATCTCCGCGCGCTGGGGATCGGACTGATCTGGCTGTCGCCGATCTACAAGTCGCCGATGGACGACAACGGCTACGATATCTCGGATTATCAGGATATAGCGCCGGAATTCGGAACGCTTGCCGATTTCGACGAGCTTCTGGCGGAAGCCCGTAAACGTGACATCGGCATCATTCTCGATCTGGTCGTCAATCACACGTCCGATGAACATCCGTGGTTCCTCGACGCCCGAACGTCCAGGGACAGCCCTTATCGTGACTTCTATATCTGGCGCTCTCCCACCGAAAATGACAGTCTGCCGAATGACCTTCTGTCGGTGTTTGGAGGACCGGCCTGGACGTTCGAGGCGGCGACCGGGCAATATTATTTCCATCAGTTCTCGCACCGTCAGCCCGATCTTAACTGGGACAATCCGAACGTCCGGCATGAAATCTACAAGATGATGAACTGGTGGCTCGACCGCGGCATTGCCGGCTTCCGCATGGATGTCATCGACCGCATTGCCAAGGATGTCGACAGGAAGATCACCGCCGACGGCCCATGCCTTCACGACTATCTGCAGGAGATGCATCGGGAAACGCTGAAAGGCCGCGATGTCGTGACGGTCGGCGAGGCCTGGAGCGCCACGCCGGGCTCGGCGCTGCTTTATTCGGGCGCGGAACGCCAGGAACTCTCGATGATCTTTCAGTTCGAACACGTCATCCAGCGATGGGACAAGATCTATGGAAAATGGCGGCCAAAGCCGTTCGACCTCGCTAATTTGAAATCGGTCCTCGGTAAGTGGCAGTATGCACTGTCGGATGACGGGTGGAATTCCCTCTTCTGGGGCAATCACGATCTGCCGCGCGCCGTTTCGGCCTATGGCGATGCCACGGGCTATCATCGGGAATCCGCGACGATGCTCGCAACCGCGCTGCATTTCCTGAAAGGCACGCCGTTCATCTACCAAGGCGAAGAAATCGGCATGACAAACGCCACCTTCTCCTCCCTCGACCAATACAGAGATATCGAAACGCTCAATATGCATCGACTGCA
Source organism: Rhizobium sp. RCC_161_2 (assembly GCF_041355235.1). Taxonomy (NCBI): domain Bacteria; kingdom Pseudomonadati; phylum Pseudomonadota; class Alphaproteobacteria; order Hyphomicrobiales; family Rhizobiaceae; genus Rhizobium; species Rhizobium sp. RCC_161_2. The sequence goes on from NZ_JBFUPL010000018.1 coordinate 17,391, forward strand.
TATCGAGGCGGGGCTTTCTTCCGACGAATTCATCTCGGCCGCCAATCAGAATGCCCGCGACAATGCGCGAACCCCCATGCAATGGAGCACCGCGCCACACGGCGGCTTCACCACCGGCGTTCCCTGGATACAGACAAACCCAAATTTCAGCCGCATCAACGCCGCGCAAAGCATGGATGACGATCGCTCCATCTGGAGCTATTACCGGCGGCTGATCGCGCTGCGCGGCACGCATCCGGTCATCGTCTACGGCACTTATCAGTCCTATTTCGATCAGCATCCGCAAGTCTTCGCTTACACAAGAACATTGGACGACCAATGTGTGATCGTGCTTGCGAATTTTTCCGCTGATACCGTAACGCTGCCACTTCCCGAGGAGTTGCAAGTGGAGGGCCGATGCCTGATCGCCAATTACCAGTCGATTAGCCGGCTGGAACGGGAAATTGAACTCAAGCAATACGAAGCGCTCGCCATCCTTCACACCGTCGAGACCGCCAGGAAGGTCGCAGCCGCTGCTTTAACCGAGAAAACCGGATCGGACGCGTGATCGCGCGCATGTCGCCACATCCATGTGGAACCGAACGCCCGGTGAATGATTGACATCTTGCAGAGCCTGGATCGAGGAGCACCAGCATGATGAATAAAGCTCAGGAACTCGCAAACGAATATCTTCGGCTCGGCGGTCGAAGACTTCTTGTGATGGACGACAATATTCTTTCGACTGAAAGCTGGGAGGCGGATCCGCCAGAAGCCGAAACATTCTGGCAACAGAACATAGAGAGTTTAAGCCAAAGACGGCGCAACGAGGTAATGTCGTTTCTGCCCTCGATCAATGTGACCTGACGATGAGCCACCCCGGCGGTTCCGTATGCCGGGAAGCTCGGCAAAATGTGTCAGCGGAACGCCGGCAGGACGTCATTGCCGAAGCTTTCGATGAATTCGCGCTGATTTCTGCCGACATTGTGGACGTATATCTGCTCGAAGCCCATCGCCGCATCCTCCTCGAGCCACGCGACGTGCCGGCCGATATCGGAGGAAATCCGCACATGCTGATGCATATCCTCCGGACGGACGGCACTGCATGCGTTATCGAACTCCTGCGGCGTGCGTAGCGTCTCGGCCATGTCAGCCGTCACGGCGTTGTTCCGCCACTGGTCGAAAGCATTGGCCAAGGCGATATCATAGCTGGATGCATGGGAAATATGAACCTGCAGGTAAAGCGGCTTTCCTTGACCGCCGCCGAGACGAAAGGCCTCGACGATGTCGCCGAGCTTCTCGCGGGCTTGACTGACGGTGATCAGCCCATCGGCCCAGCTTCCCGCCCATCGCGCCGTCTCCACCGAGAGAGCGCCGGCGATTATCCGGGGCGGTTCATCGGGCAGCGTGTAAAGCTTGGTATCGTCGATCTTGATCGGTTCCGACCTGTCGATCGTCTCGCCCGCCCAGAGCGCCCGCATTATCTCCACGCCTGCCAGAAGCCGCGCATTTCTTCCACTCTTGTCGGGCCAGGGGGCACCCACGACGTGTTCGTTCAAGGCCTGACCGCTTCCGACCGCCATCCACGGAAATCGTCCGGGGAACAGCTGCGCCAGTGTGGCCGAGGCCTGGGCCGTTATGGCGGGATGATAGCGCCAACCCGATGGTACCGTGATGAGCCCGAACGGCAATGTCGTCGCCTGCATCGCCGCACCGAGCCACGTCCAGGCAAAGCCCGACTGCCCTTGCCGCTTGCTCCAGGGCGCGAAATGATCCGACGACATAACGCCGCCGAAGCCGGCCTGCTCGGCAAGCCGGACATGGTCGATCAGCTCGCGCGGTGCGAACTGCTCATGGGACGCGTGATAGCCGATAAGAACCATTCAGCCTTCCTTTTCCGAACTTAGCCACAAATATCCATAGGGCGCGATCTTGAAGCGGAATATCGTCGATGCTTCGTATTCGGTACCAGTGATCAGATCGACAAGGATCTTGCCGCAGACGGCATCCAATTCCGCCTCCGCGTTGATCTCGCGGCTGGAAAGATTATGAATGATGAGAAGTGCGGTGCCTGCGTCCTCAAAGCCGTGGACTGAAATCGCCGGATCATTGGCGCTGAGACGGACAAAGCGGCCGCTGCTGAAGATCGGATTCTTTCGTCGCAGGGCTATCAATCGCTTGGTGTGATTATAAAGGGAATCCGGATTTTTCTGCTGCTCCTCGACATTGACGTGCTTATAGGAAAAAGGACCTTTGGCGACCGGCGGCTGGATGAGATCGCTCGCATCCGCCTTTGAGAAGCCGCCATTCTTTTCCCGCGACCACTGCATGGGAACGCGCACGGCGTTGCGGCCGGGTTGGGAGAGATCCTCCCCAAGCCCGATCTCGTCGCCGTACACCAGAAGCGGAGGGCCGCGCAGCGATATGATGATGCTGAATGCCAACTCGACCCGTCTCTGATCTCCGTTCATCATCGGCGCCAGCCGCCGGCGGATTCCGCGTCCGAATATCTTCATTTCCTCTTCGGGCGCGAAAGCCTGATAGACTTGCTCCCTGACCTCTGGCGGCACCTGCGAAAGATCGAGATCATCGAGATTTCTGAGAAAATTTGCCCAACCGCAGAAAGGCGGCGGCTCCGGCAGCAGGCTCAATGCTTCATGGATCGGAGCAGCCTCCTCTTTTGCCATGGCTGCGAAGATGTAGCAGGCGAGCATGAAATTGAAGAGCAAACCGAGTTGTTCGCCCTCGCCGAAATAACGTGCCATCGCTTGTGGCGCGAGATTGACCTCGCCGAGCAGAACCCCGCCTGGCCGGCGCTTCTGCAAATATCCGCCGAAGTCTCTCAAGACGCCGTGAGGATCGCGCGGATTGGCCCGTTCGAGGCCATTGTCGCCGATGATCAGCGGCGCGGCGTCTACACGGAAACCACTGATGCCGAAAGCGAGCCAATAGTCGATGACGCGCTCGATCTCCTCCCGAACCTGCGGATTTGCAATATTGAGTTCAGGTTGAAAATGGTAGAATTTGTGAAAGTAATAGGCCCTTGCGACTTCGTCATAAGTCCAGACCTTGGGCTCCTCATCGGAAAAGATCGAAATGGCGCCGACTTCGACGGGAGGCGGATCGGGGCTCCAGACATAATAATCCCGATAGCGGGTGTGATTGTCGCGCCGCGCCGCCTCGAACCACGGATGCTCGTTGGACGTATGGTTGACAACGAGATCGATGATGACCCGGATGCCATGTTCGCCGGCGCTGTGCAAGAAATCAAGGAAATCGGCCCGCGTCCCGACTTTCGGATTGATAGCGTAGAAATCGCTGACATCGTAGCCATTGTCGCGGTCCGGACTGCCGTAGAAAGGCAGAAGCCAGATACATGTGATGCCGAGATCATTCAGATATGGCAGCCGCCGCCTCAGCCCGATGAAATCACCAATGCCGTCGTCATTGCCATCCGCGAAGCGCTGAACGTCGATGCCGTAGATGACGGCTTCGGTGTACCACGGGATATTCAGTTGGGGCATGCGGGTTCCTTTCGGAAATTCGGTATCCGTCTCTCCGGCCGCTTTCGGCCGCACCATCCCCGCATTGGAAACCATCTACAAAGCTTTTTGTTCCTGTCGTGGGAGCTGGAGACCTGTCATCGGACCGCTCAGGGTCGTTCATCCGGCAGCGTCGCCAATATGAGCGGCGGCGCGGACATGGAGAGCTATCAGGATGAGAGATTATGAGGAGGAGGCGCCACCGGCTTTCCAACTGGTTCACGGGCAGAGATGCGGCCTCCCGCCTCTGTTGCGACCAGCCTTCGATGGTCTGATTGGGCAGGTCTCATTTCGGTCTCCACGGCATCGGTTTCCGTCAACCGCTGCCCTTGCTGTTGGGATTGTGGCTATGATGGCTGTCGCGCTCGCCGCCGCCGCCTGATACTTTGCTGCGACGACGGCGGTCGGGTTCAGCCGGTGGCTTCGGTATCTTCAAGGGCTCCTTGGCATTCTCATGCGATGCTCCCGGGCCCCCTTGACGGATACTTGCCGGCGTCTTGGTGGACGTGGACATGGATTCCTCCTATCGGTCCTGCTGGTTGCCTTGATGGGTCGTGTTGATCTTGCTGTTTCCTTGCTGACCCTTCTTGTCCGAATTAACGGACGTGTCGGACTTGTGCGGGTCCGACATCGATGTCCTCGAATGATCTCCCGTTCCTTTGTCAGTTCGGTTTTGTGGCGGTACGGGTGGTGGTTTGCTATTCATCGTTTCCTCCTCATTCAATAGGCTGCGGATAGTCTGCATGGACGGACGGCCTGGCTGAATGGTCTCATTCCCTTGCTAACTGGACCTCGGACGCGATGTTCCACGACCTCGCTGTCGGTCTGCCGCCGTTATGGGTTCTGAGATGCGCCGCCGCCTCCTCCAGGCTCTGGCTCGCCAGGATGAATGCTGATCGCGAAATACGCGGCGAGACAGCATGCGATGACAAAGATCGCGACGACGAAAATCATCATGCGGCGGCCGGCTTGGGGCTGACGGTCCATTTCCCCTCCTTGCAAGGTCTCATGAGCAGATTCATCTGGCCTTCCATCAAACCGCGTCTTGTCGATAATGTTCCAGAACAAGCGGCAGACACCGGCCCGCGCCGCGCCGGCATCCGGCTTCACGAAGAACGATCCGTCTCTAAGATCCGTCTGTAAGGAGTCGGACCAAGATTTTGATAGCCGGCTTCATTTCGGAAGGGCAAAGGCGATGATCTGGTCGCCATTGCGGGACTGGATGCCTCCATGGCCGCCGGCAGCGATCACCACATACTGCCGGCCATCCTTTCCAAGATAGGTGAGCGGCGTCGCGTTTCCGCCGGCCGGCAGGTGAAACTCCCAGAGCGTCTTGCCGGTTTTTCCGTCGAATGCGCGGATATATTGGTCCGTCGTTGCCGCCATGATGACAAGACCGCTGCGTGTCGCGATGCTGCCGCCCATGCTGAAGGTGCCGGTTGGTAGGCCGATCGGCGCGCGCAGACCGAATGGTCCCATGTCGCGCGTGGTTCCGACCGGTCTTTCCCAGACCAGCTTGCGCGTCAGCAGGTCGATTGCCTGCATCTTGCCCCATGGCGGGCGGGTGCAGGGAATGCCGATTGCGTTCAGCCAAGGCTTGACGACGATCGAATATGGCGTGCCGTGCTGCGGGTTGTTCTGAAAATCGGGCTGAGGATAAGGCTCGCTCCATCCGCCCCATGGCTGGAAGAGTCCCTTATCGAGAGCTGTTTGATAAGGCATCATCTGGAGCAAGAACGGCATGTAGGTCGTGTTGATGTACATGATTTTCCGCTCCGGATCGATGGTTGCACCATACCAGTCCGACACGCCATCAAACGCCGGCCATCCGACGGTCGGCTTGAGACCCGGCGGCGTGAACAGCCCGTCGTCGCGCATCCGGTGAAATGCAATGCGGCATAGCAGCTGATCGATCGGCGTCGCACCCCAGAGATCCGTCTCCTTTAGTTTCGGCGCGTTCAGGGCCGGCATACCGGTCGAGAAAGGTTGCGTCGGGGAATAGCGCTCTCCCGGAACATCGCCCCGAGGAACTGGCCTTTCCTCGACATTGGCCAGCGGATGACCGTCACGCCGGTCGAGAAGAAAGATCTGGCCCTGCTTCGTCGTCTGAACAAGCCCCGGCACGGTGGCACCGTTTTCTCCTGGCAGATCCACGAGCGACGGGCCGGCCGGCAAATCGAAATCCCAGAGATCATGATGCACTGGCTGAAAATGCCATCTTTCCGCGCCGGTCGTCAGGTCCAGCGCGACCAACGAGCTGGAATAGGCGTCATCGAACCCTCGCCTCTTGGCTCCGTAATAATCCGGTGTCGGATTGCCAAGAGGCACGAAGACGAGATTGAGCTTTGGATCGGCCGTGTAGACGCCCCAGCCATTCGGCGTGCCCCTCGTATAGATCTCATCGGCGCCGAGCGGCTTGTTCGCCGGCGTTCGTCCCATGTCCCACGACCAGGCAAGCTTACCCGTCATCGCGTCGAACGCCCGAACGACTCCGGACGGCTCGCCGACACTTTGATTGTCGTAGATCCAGCCGCCGAGCAGAATGCGGTCATTAAGCACCAAAGGCGGCGAGGAAATGAAATGGAACCCCGGAGGCACCGGCCCCATGTGCTCTCGCAGATCGACCATGCCGCCATTGCCGAAGTCTAGGCAAAGCTTGCCGGTAGCCGCATCAAGCTCGAACAGGCGCGGCAGGTCCGAAGCCGTCGACACTATCCTATGCTTGCAGACTGCCGTGGCGTTGGGTGCGTCATAGTAAGCGACGCCACGGCAGGCCTGATAGACATTGTGGGACATGTCGCCGGCCGGATCATACCTCCAATTCACCGCACCCGTCGTGGCATCGAGCGCCACGACTTCACGATGCGGCGTACAGAAATAAAGCCCGTCCCCGACTTTGATCGGCGTTGCCTCGAAACTGAATTCGCGCCCATGGGAATTCTCGCCACTTTCGGGCAGATCGCCGGTCGAAAAAGACCAGACCTGCTCCAGCTTTTTGACATTGCCCGGCGTGATTTGTATCAACGGCGAGAAGCGATCGCCGGCTGGTGTGCGGCCGTAGAAGAACCAGCTGTCGTCGGGAACGAGCTCATCCTTGCCGGCTGCGACCCCCTGCCATCCAGAGGGATCGCCAAATTGCACCTGCCGGACATTGCTGATCCGGAACCCCGCCGCGAAAACGAAGATAATGATGGCCGCACAGGCCGCCATTGCAAGCCAGGACCACTTGTCTGCCAAGGCCGACTGTCCGCTCGATGCCGACCGCAGTTTTCCCATCACCCAAGGGGACCAGATCCAAAGTCCGAGCACGGCTGGGGCAATCAAACGTGGGATAAGCGCCCATCCATCCAGGCCAGCTTCGTACAGCGACCACGCGACAGTGACGATCAGCAGGATGGCATAGACCGATGCTCCACCACGTCGGCGGAGCAGCAGCAGACCACCGCTCAAGATTAAAAGTAGACCAGCAGCCGCGTAGTATCGCGTTCCCCCGAGAAAGATCAGCCACCCGCCAAGCCCCCCTATCGCAATCCCGAGTAGAATGACGACGATGCCAGTGATCAGGGGAGATAATGAAGTAGAGAAACGCAACATGACGATCCTCGGATTGAATGATCCATCTATATCGAGCTAGGGCATCAATTGTTCCTGTCCAGGGGTGTTTTAGCCGCATGTCATGACGGGAACCGGCACCGTTTACTCGTGAGTTTGATAATTCATGGGCACGCCATGCGAGCACGCTGATACACGCATTTCACGAGGGAGACGTGTCACCGCCATCTGGGTCGGCCGAGATTCGCCACCATGCGCAAGATGTAAGTGGTAGCCTTCCTGCGCTCAAGCGATGATTTCGCATGATGGCGGGAACCCTCGGGAAGCTACGGTGTTTGGTGCGACTTCAAGACGTAAACCACGGAACGTTGCCGATGCAATCGGGTGGGAACACGAGGCCGGACAGTTCGGAAAACCATGCAGGCCTTTTGGCTGCAAGCGCTCTTCCGCGATGGGTCGTCCGTTCCCTGGCCGATAATGGGATCACGCGGGCCAGCGAGGCGGCGGCCATGACGGATGAGCAACTGCTGGAGCTCAGAGGTGTCGGCATCCAGTCCATCAGGCTTATTAGAAGCGCCGTCGGCTATTCTCGTCCGTTGGAAAACCAGGAGCAGGAAGAAGCCCCATCGACCGCATCGCTGCCGATTTCGCAAGATCACACATCAGTGACGGAGTAGCCCTTGCAAGCGGTCCGCATAGCGCCTTACGGTCTTCTCGATCCGCGGCGTTTCGGGGTCGGAAGAACCGGTCGCCGCCCCTGACCACAAACCGATCTGAAAGCCCAGATAGCAGCCTTCAAAGATAGTGAGCACGTCTTCGCGCAGGTCGCAATCCGCCTCTCGTGCAACGATCTCAGCAAGTTGGGTCTGCTCCGCGACAGACAGATCGAATTCCACGCAGGCGCCCGCCACATCCCAGGCGACGTCCTGACAGCCGATCAAATCGTGCGCGGCATTGTGATCGACGGCATCCGTCTTCAGGAGGCGGCCGTCGTCGCCCATCAGCCATTCCCAAGCGTGAAGCCGATTGTCGGTATCAATGCGGCGCAGGCGCGGTCCAGAATGATGCCGACGGCCGATCAAGCGCTCGAATTGTGCCGCCGTTTCGGGTCCAAGCGCCTCCCCAACATTGTTGACGGCCATGTGGCAGAGCTCACTGAGCGACGCGCCTCCCTGCCGTGCAGGAAGGTTGCGGGCGCGAAAGCCGAGATAACGGCCGACGCCGCCGACTATCCACTCTCTGGCCGCATTAGCCTCGATTGGTCGCCCCTCGATCCATTGCTCGACGGTAAAGCCGTAACAGCTACCGGCAACTGGCGGCGTGAACCCCGCTTCGCCCAACAAGGCTGCTCTTCGTCCTTTCTCCATTCCGCTCTCGCAAAGCCCGGCAAATTTGACAAGCCAGCGTCTATCCCCTTCACACATCAGGAATTTCAGCTTTTCCTGTTGCCTGTAGCTGGGCGGCCAGCGCTTCGGACCGCCATACCGAAGGGCACGCCAGCCGCCGCCGGAAAGGTCCCGCCATGACGGACCGCGAGCACTCACGAGTTCGCTCGCCCATGTTTGCAGCCGGCGAGCTTCTTTTGGCGTATCGATGATGAGATCACGAACATCGACGACATGGGTCTGCCGCTGTTTCCAGCGCCGGCGATGCGCATCGCTGGCGTATGCCCCGGGACCGCCTGCGTGGCTTGGGAAAAAGTGAAGACGTTCGGAAGCGACGCCATTGGCTTGCAGCCAATCGGCAACACAGCCAAACGAGCTTCCGGACAATCCGGGACCTTCGTCGACGATCGCAAAATCCGCGTCGCGGTCTGCTAGGATGCGTTCGCCAAGTGCCTGGCCGAGCCGGAGATGGCGGCAAAACGGATGGCCGGTCGGCCGGAGGGAATAGGCTGGTCCAGCGCCAAGGGCGGCCGCAACCAGGGCAGCCAAGCTCACGCCGATGCTGCGAAGGCCAAGTACAACCGTTCCAGGCGGCAGCTCCGACCGCAAGGCCGCTTCAAGATAACTCTCCGGATATAGAGCATAGAAGGCATAGCCCTCCGCGCGTTTCATCCGTATAGGATCCCGGCTGTCGAGGCGTTCGAGCAGAAGCGGATAATCCGCGGGAAATGTCAGATCGCCGGCGAAATTTTCTTGCCACGACCGCAACATCGCCTGTGCCTGCGCAAGCAAAAGCCTGGCGCCGGCAGTCTGGACATCGGAGACGTCGTCGACGGCCCGTTGCTCGAATTCGCGGTCGGCCAGTCCCTGGACCAGCTCACCCGTTGCGATGAAGGTCCGAACCAGCAATTCATGCCGCCGCCGCCCCGACGGCAACGCCAGGCAGGCCGACATGCCCTCGGCAATCCGGCTGCGGGCGGAAACGGAATCCTCGATACGTGCGATATCTCCATAGACCAGCATTGTCGAAGTCCTTGTCACCATCAGCATACCGAACGCATAAAAGAAGCCAGCGATCCATGGCCGGACCCCGATGAGAATTTTTTCGGGAACAGATCTCACCCCGGTTTGTTCGGGGGCGGCTTTGTAGATGCTGGAGATAGATATGCACTCGCAATCAATCCGCGTCGGCCTTATAGGTGTCGGCAACTGTGCGTCGTCCCTTGTTCAAGGTTTGACCTATTATCGAGACGTCCAGGATAACGAGCCCGTTCCAGGCCTCATGAACATCGACCTCGGCGGCTATCACGTCCGCGATGTCAAAATATCCGCCGCCTTCGATGTCGCAGCCTCTAAAGTGGGGCACGATGTCGCCGAAGCGATCTATGCCGCGCCCAACAACACCATGCGCTTCGCGGATGTCGCGGCGACCGGCGCCAAGGTGCATCGCGGCAAAACGCTCGACGGAATAGGAAAATATCTGGAAGACGAAATTCAGCTATCGGAGGAACCGGTCGCGGACGTTGCGGACATCCTGCGCCGGACGCGCACGGATGTGCTAGTGTCCTATCTCCCGGTCGGCTCGGAGGAGGCCACGAAGTGGTACGCCGAACAGGCACTCGCCGCCGGCTGCGCCTTCATCAACTGCATTCCCGTATTCATCGCCTCAAAAGACGAATGGCAGCAAAGGTTTGCCGAGCGCGGCCTGCCCATCATCGGCGACGACATCAAGAGCCAGGTGGGTGCGACGATCGTCCACCGCATGCTCGTCAATCTGTTTCGCGAACGCGGCGTGAGGATCAACCGAACTTATCAGCTGAACTTCGGAGGCAACACGGATTTCCTGAACATGCTTGAACGGGAACGGTTGGAATCGAAAAAGATCTCCAAAACGCAATCGGTGACCAGCCAGCTCGATATTCCTCTTCCCGCTCAGGATATCCATGTCGGCCCCAGCGATCATGTGCCATGGCTGACGGACCGAAAATGGGCCTACATACGACTGGAAGGGACGACATTCGGCGGTGTGCCGCTTAATGCGGAGCTCAAGCTGGAAGTGTGGGATTCGCCCAATTCGGCCGGTGTCGTCATCGATGCGATACGCTGCGCAAAACTGGCGCTTGACCGCGGTATCGGTGGTCCATTGGTCGGCCCGTCCAGCTATTTCATGAAATCGCCGCCGCAACAATTCACCGATCATGAAGCCCGCCAGCGCACGCAGGCTTTCATCGATGATCGGGAGGATGTTCTGCGCGGAGCAGCGGAATGACCGTTACCTTCTTTCTTGTGCGTCATGCCGCCCACGACGATGTCGGGCGCTTTCTTGCCGGCCGCATGGAGGGCATTGCGCTTGGTCAGGCGGGGCGGGCGCAAGCCGATCGCCTGGGGCAACGGATGAAGCGCGAAGAGATCGGAGCAATTTATACAAGCCCTCGCGAGCGCACGCGGGAAACAGCGGCCGCCATCGCGGCGGCTTGCGGGCTTGGGCCGCCGCGAATTGCCGACGCGCTCGATGAGGTGAATTTCGGCGAATGGGCGGGAAAGACATTCGATATCCTGAACGGCGACCCGCAATGGCGGCGGTGGAACGACGTGCGCAGTCTTACCCGCACGCCCGGCGGCGAAATCATGCTCGACGTGCAGCGACGGGTGCTGGGGTTGATCGAAACCCTCTCGAATGCCGGCAGCGGCAAGAGATTGGCGCTGGTATCGCACGGCGACGTTCTCAAGGCGGCGGTCTGCCATGTCCTCGGATTACCCATCGACGCATGGCCGAAATTCGACATCGCACCTGCCTCCATCACCACTATGGCAATCGGCGATTGGGGCGCGAAAATCATCACGCTCAATGAAATGAACCCATGATCCTTTAACGGGAGAACTTCATGATCGAAGCAGCAATGATCTGGAACGAACCGAACAACAAGTCTCATTGGGATCCGGAAGTCGATCCCGACTGGCATCGCTTTTCCCATATGGCAACGCTTGCCGCCGACGCCATCGCCGCGAAAAATCCGGTCATCACCAAAGTCCTGGGGGGGATTTCGCCGATCGATCCCGCATTTATCGGCCGCATGAAGGACCACGGCGTGCTCGATCACGTCGATGCGGTCGCCGTCCATGGTTTCCCGCTCGACTGGAACCTTTGGCAAATCGACGAATGGCCAAAGAAGATCGACGAGATCAAAGAGGTAACCGATCTTCCGATTTGGGTCAGCGAGGTTGGCGTGTCCAGTTTCGGTGCCGAGGACGTGCAGCTATGGGGGCTAAAGCGCACCGTCGAACTGCTCAGGGGAAAGGTGGCGCGATGCCAATGGTACAGCCTCTACGATCTTCCCCGGTCATGGGAAGCGACGACGCGCCATCGAGAGGCCGAAGGCTCCTCCTATTACCGACATTATTACATGGGGATCTTACGCGAGGACGGCGCTCCGAAGCCGGCCTTGGAGGAGTTTTCCCGACAAACGCCGAACCTTGGGCTTGTGCAATGGTTTCATTTCGAGGACCCGAGGCTAGACGAAGCCGTATCCTGGATGAAGCGGCTCGGCGTCAAATCGGTGCGCACGGGGCTCTCCTGGGCGGACAGGTTCCGACCCAATGCGCTCGACTGGTTCGACCGGCAGATGCGCAGTCTCGAGGACTTCGAGGTAACAGTAACCTTCTGCTTCACCCCGGAGCATCGGGGCATCGCTCCGCATCATACAAGCGCGCCGCTGGTGCCCGAGGAATTCGCCGCGTTTTGCAGCGAAATGGTGGAGCGCTATGCACCGGGGCAGGATGGTAGTTCGATATCGCAATCGGTTCCGATAGCGACTGTGTCCTGAACCATTCAATCGTGGCCCTCGGCGCCCGACGCGCCGAGCCGGTCCAGCATTCGTCCCAAAGCGCCGCGGGAATAGGCCAGGCTGTGGTAACAGGTCAGCATGCTCCGTGCCCATACTAGATAGAGGCCGGGCCAGCGCAGCAGCCGCGCGAGCCAGAAGACGCGATGGCTCCAAAGACTGATTGCGTACCGCATAGCGTAGATCATCATGCGTCTAGCTCTCAACCCACGCCTTGCCGCAATAACGCGCTTGCGCGGCCGCAGACGCCATCGCGGCCAGGTCAACCGAAAAGCCAGACCTTGACGGCGTTGGCGAAACCCCGCCGCCTGGGTGGAGATCACGAACGGCGCATCGACGGCCGACAATTCGATCCTTTTGAATTCCATTCCGCCGCGAATGATCTCGAGCAGCTCCGGCGACCGAACGACCAACACATTGGTCCCCCTCCCATCCGCCGAATAGGGCTCTCTCCAGGCATCGCCAAAGGCGATATCAGCGGTTTCGGCGACAACATCGTCGCAGAAATTGCAGGCGGCGTTCTGAAAGAACCCGGCGCCCCAATCGCCATCCGCCAAATCCCACCAATCGCGGCTGCGGGTATCGCCGTTCCGCAGAGTCAATTGCGCGCGATACCAGTTCGCCGGCCGCTCGGGGCATTTCATCCGATAGTCGAGCCGCTCCACGTCGTGAATATCCTGCCCCATCTGCCAGGCAAAACTTTCCGCCATGCGCGCGCTTTTCATATGCCCGCAAAAGAGCCCGAGCGTGAAAGCGATGCGCTCGTTCAAAATTGGGTCCGCCAAACAGGACAGTCTCACGGCCTTGATGAAGCACGGAATGCCGATGATCGCGTACCGGCCAGGCACATGCCTGATCGTGTCGAATATCTCAGACATCTCGACCGGATGATACCGGGATTTCGCGCCGGCGCTCAACGCATCCGAACTGCGGGATATCGTATAGCGGAACAAACGGTCGTCGCTGCCGGTCGGGTCGTTCGCCGTTACATGCGCCACGCCATCGACAAGCCCCAGCCGCAGCAGTTCCGCCGCGACCCAGGTGACCATGCCGCCAGAACTTCCGTTGGCCCGAAATTCTCCTTCGTCGGCATGACCGACAAATGCCGCCTCGAAGCGACCGAGCATGTCATTTCTGATTCGTGCCACCGGGAAGTGACGCTCGGCCAGTTCATCCTCATTCTTTGCGGAGGGGGAGAAGGGACAAATGCGTGGGAAATCCCCTTCTCGATCCTGAAGCCAGCGATGATTGCCCCTCGGTTTCAATTGACCGTAGCGATCGAACGTCATTCGAACGCGGCCATTCCTTGACGGGGCGGCACAAGCGCCACAACCGACACAGAGCCCAGAACGGATGATCTCACGCGGGTTTGGTCGCGCCGAAGGCGCGCGTGGTTCAAGACGGCCGCTGAACGACATGCTGGAGATAGGAGCTGGAGTTGTGACGCAGGGCCGCGATGCGCCGGAAGATCATTGCTCCCGGCGGGTTGGTAAGAACCGTGTCGAGCGATAAGGCAGATGAGCGCTCGGATATGACATTTCGCTCGGCACCAATCACTGTGGTCAGATCGCGCAGCTTGTTCGACCGATAGTCCGAAAGAACGCAGGCAAAGGGCTTGTCGTTCACGAGTGAAAAGACGCAGCCGTGGAAGAAATTCGTCGCCACCGCCGTTGCGCCGGCAATAAAGCGAGCGTAATCCACAGGCCCGGCGTCGATCCATTGCCGGTCCGCCCAGCTGTTTCGATAGCCGATGCTGATCAGCTTGATCGATCGCTCATCAGCCCATTGGCGCACGGCCCGCTGAAACCAGCCGGGGAAACTATGCCCGTAAACGGCGATATAAGCCGGCTGCGGCTCCGCCCTGCCCGCCTTCCAAATCGGCTGCGGAAATTGCAGGCATGGGTCCAGCACCAGCTCGGCCTCTATCCCGAGCACATCCTCTATCAGCCGCTTCGAATTGAGGTCGCGAACGGAAATCCGCGAGAAGCGGCGCAACTGTTCGGCCCAATGCCCCTTCAAGCGGTCCGGAACGCTCACGTTTCCAAATGTCGCTGCATAGGAGACCAGGCGGCTGGAGCGCAGTCCCTCGCCATAGAACAGACGGCAGCCGCCGTACCAGGGATGCCGAAGGTTCCACACCTCGTCGCTGCCGACGACCACGAGCGGAAACTCTTGCGCGTCGGCGGGATGTTCCAGCGCGAACGGCGACGAGAGCGGCAGTGCGGCGAACGCATCGAAGAATTTGCGTATCTTGCGCTTGTACAGAGAATAGTCATCCGGTCTGGTCTTGGCCGGAAGCTGCGGCTGAAACGCGCAACGCCACTCCGCCCGGTCGACGCTCGCCGATCTGTGTTCCAACAGAACCGGGTCCAACCCGATCGAGCGCAGCCCTTCGACCAAACACCGGGCTTGCCAGTAGGACCCATAATTTATGCAGCGGTGAAAGGTCAGCACGCCCACCTTATCGCGGCCGCGATTGCCCGAAGCGACACCTGCATCGAGATGGTTTGGCGAATGCCGGCGAGGAGAAAAACGGATCAAATCGGACATGGTCGCTCACGATACTGAAGGAAAAATTGGCGCTGCGGGACAAGGTGGTTTGAACCTCAAACCGAGCGGCCCCGCAATTGTTCCCCTACATGAGCATGGATCTCGTCGAAACGCGGGTATGGGCCTAGTCGGCTAGGTTGATCTCCGCAATCAATGGCAGGTGGTCGGACGCTAGGCTGGTCAGCCGATTTCGGGGCACGGCCGCGTTGATGACGGCAAGATCGCGGCTTACAAAAATGTGATCCAGTCTCACCATTGGATAGCGCGAGGGAAAGGTCGGCTTTGCCAACCGGCCGTCGGAAAGCTGAGCGTCTTTCAGCCTGCGAGCGACCAGCCGATACGTCGCGGAGGCAGGAACAGCGTTGAAATCCCCGCAAAGGATGGTTGAGGTTGGATCCTTGCCGCTTTGCAGCCATGCCGGGCCGAGGAGCGTCGTCATTTGCTGGATGCGATCGCGCCCCCGAAGGCCGAGATGGGTATTGATGACATGCAATTTCCTGTTTCCGACCATGATCTCGACGGAAAGTGCCCCTCGCTGTTCGCCCAGTGAAGGCAACGGACCGCCCTTGATCGCTCTCGTCGGCAGATCGGTTATGAGGGCATCTCCATATTGCTCCTCGGCGATCGTCATGGCCGGGTTGAAATGCGCCTCCATCTTCAACAAGGAAGCAATCAGGCTCGCCTGATCGACGCCGCCGGTTCTGCGCCGGCGAACGTCGATCTCCTGGAGCGCCACGATGTCGGCCCGCGCTTCCGCAATGATCGCCGCAATCCGGCCAGGATCGATCTTTCGATCCGTACCGACGCAGCTATGCACGTTGTAGGTCAGAACTCGGATCGATCTTCCATTGGCCATGGCCGAGGAACACCGAACTCGGCCAATCGTTCCAACCTGTGAACTATGTCGCATGCTCGCGGAAGAAGAAGGATGACCGATGAAGTCGAAACGTCTGATCTGGAACGGTCTGCTCATTGCGGCGATCTTCCTGGCTTTCTCGCTTCTGTATCGCATGCTGCAGCACTACAGTTTCGATGAAATCAGGAGCTCGCTACGGGCCATACCGTGTTGGCACCTCTTTCTTGCATTTCTTTGCGCTGCGGCATCCTACCTTTGCCTCACCGGCTTCGATACCCTGGGCGTCATCTGGCTTGGCAAGTCCTTGCCTTACCGCAAAATTGCATTCGCTTCTTTTGTCAGCCTCTCGATGGGTCACAATATCGGCTTTGCGGGCCTGAGCAGCGGCGCTTTCCGGTATCGCTATTATTCGCGCTGGGGCCTGAGCATGGAGGAGGTCGCGAAGATCATACTTTTTTGCGGTGTCACGGTTGGTCTCGGGCTGATCACGCTCGCGGGCATCGCATTGATTGTCGATCCCGCGGATGCCTCGGTCCTGTTGCAATCGGATGCCGAGAACATTCGCGTAGTTGGTGCGCTCATTCTCCTCCTTCCGGTTGCCTATGCACTGCTGTCCGTGCTTTTGCGGCAACGATTGACATTGTGGCGATGGTCCTTTGAGCTGCCGCGGCTTTGCCTGGCTTTGCCGCAAATCATGATCGGCGCCTTGAATTTCGTCTTCGTGTCGGGTTGTCTGCATCAACTGCTTTCGGCTTTCGCCGACATCGCCTTCTTTCAATCCGTGGCCGCCTTCGTGCTCGCCAATGCCGCTGTCCTGATGACCCATGTTCCCGGTGGTCTCGGCGTAATCGAAACGACCGTTGCCTATATCGTCCCGGATGCCGCCTCCATCGGCGCCCTGGTCGCTTTTCGCTGCATCTATTTCCTGATCCCGCTCCTGCTGGGGACCACGCTTCTAATCATTGGCGAATTGGTGTTCCGACATCGTTCAGCTCGAGCGAAGAATTCGGCGGAGGTGGTCAACAAGACGACGCGAGCCTGATCGACCGAATGGGCGCGCGGGATCGAATATGGCGGTCCCTGGAATTGGCCGTGTTTTTTTACAATCCGGTGCAAATGACTTGAGACAGCGAGGTCCACCATTCAAGATCGCAATCGCATCAATCAGCGATCCGCTCTGTCGAAAGGCGTCTCTAACGGCTATCGCGGCGCAGCCGAGATATTCCGCCAGAAGCACGTTGCGAAGCTCATTGATAGCCAGGCGATGGTCGAGCCCGCGGGCTTCAAAGACAATGTCGCATTCCGTATCAAGCCCCTCTGATCGGTGATTGAGATTCGAGGAGCCGATGCGAAGCAAAGTATCGTCGGCGATCAGAAGTTTCGAATGAACGAGCAATTCGAACTGCTTTTCGCCATCCGGAACGACAGGATAGAAAATACGCAACCGACCATGACGATCGGCCTCCTTGAGCAGGCGGATTATCCTGTCGCGATTCCCTCCCATGATAAGGTTTTCGATCAGGCCGTGGGATTTGCGCGTGCACACGATAACGACCTCAGGCCCGTGCTCCTCCCGCAGGCGCGCTGAGATGGCTTTGGCAACATTGAACGACGCCAGATATTGCGTCTCGATATAGAGCTGATGTCTGGCTGCGGCGATGACTTTCCGGGTAAGAGCAATTCCCTGACCAAGGCCGCTCCTGAACAAGGTAGCCGGCTCCGTTATCGCAAGCCTGATCGGAATATCGTACAGCGACACGCCGAGATCGGGCCATGGTAAATCTGTCCGCGTTGGCAAAGGTTTATATTTTTCGCCTGTGGCATCCAGCCAGCGTCGCTGCGCCACTGCGGCGATAAGCCTTGCGGCATCCCCAGATACCATTGCCTGCAGGTCGTGAAGCGGTTCGTACAAGACGCCTCCAGGATCGCGCTTCAGCTGGTCACGAACTCTATGGCCGCGTGTGTCCCAGCGCCGTGACGTTAGATCGATGCCACCGATGAAGGCGAGGGAATCGTCGATGCAAACCAGTTTTTGATGATGACATCCTCGTATCGCCGGCTGAACCGCAAACCGCAGATCGATGCGATCACTCCTTGGAAAGCTCGCCTTGCGAAGCACTTTCATCGATTTTTCGGAGTAAAGCGGTCCCAAGGCCCAAATCAAGATTCGAATCTCGAGATCGGGTTTGGCATCGGCCAGTGCCTCCAACAATTCACCCAACGTTCCCTCGGATTTTCTAGGCTCAAGCCGGATCTCCGGATTGAAATCCCATCCGATAATCCAGATCCGGCGTTGGGCACGCTGCAGCATATGGGCGAGCCGGGAAAAATAGTCGCTGCCGTTGATGAGGAACGCCGCCTTCGCGGCAGTACCTTGCAACTGTTCATCTTCGGCTTTCAGCAGCATGGCAGGACCAATTGCTCCTTTTCGATACGTCGTCTGCCACACCGTTCCTATTGCCTGGCAGATGAATGCTTGCGGTAGCGGTCGCCTTTCCTGCGTCACGGAACCAAATGTCGACTTCCTGGGTGATCGAGATATTTCTCCGTCTCGACATTTTGACTGTCGAGGCCCGGTTTCTTCGATTGCTGTTCCTTGTATCTGTTGGAAAGCACGGCATTTTTCTCGACGCGACTGTCGTTAAGCATCGATCTTGCGCCTGACGCATCGCCCCTGCATTGGGCACCGCGACCGATGCGCTTTTTCCTGCATGGGCCATTGTCTTTCTCCTAAGCGTGCAAATGCCCGGCTTACCAGGCAAACGTGCCTGTAACGCTCGCTTCTGCCAGCGTATGTTTTTTTGCCTCTGCTCATCCGGCCTCGAAAGTTTCGGGACGTTGAGGGCGGCAAGACAGAAGATGCCGTGATGAGGGCGATCGCCAGGGGGCTGCGGGCTGTCATAGTGAGCATCGCCGAAATCATTCTTATAGAACCACGGCGGGCGCTCCGGCGCCGTATCGGCGCTTTCGCGAAGCGCGGTCCACTGAGCCGGGATGTTGGCGATACCGCAGTAGCGGAACGTGCCGCTCGGAGCATCCAGATCCTCGACGACTAGAGCAAAGTTCCTGCTCTCATCGAGAGCGTCGCTCCAGGCGAGCGGCGGCAAGAGATTGTCGCCCTTGCGCGTATATTTATCGGGGATCGGCTGATCTCGCGCAAAGGCTTTGCTGATCAAAGCCAAAGCCATGATGGTTCTCCAATGAAAGAACTCAAGGGCAAAATCGCTTGTTCCGCGTGGCTTTTCCCTGGGTTCGGTTGCGTTTTGACCGGCATTTTTGCCGACCGGTAAATCTTCTCCGTTCGCAGGACGGGGCTTTTGCCGTCCTGCGGTGCTGAACCATTCTCCAATTCGTGACCCTGATGCCGTTTCCTCTTCGGCTTCGGACACATAGTGGCGTTCGGCTCCCGGCTTCCCATTCTCCTGTAAGAGCGCAGCCCAGACCTGCCGGGCTCGCTAAACCATCATCAGGACAGCCGGGATATCGTCGACAATGCACCTTCCTCACCATCAGCGCGCCGTTCATAGGGACGCTGGTCACGCAGAATCTGGAAGGTGATCGTCAAAAGTTTGCGCGCGATGGCGACACGCGCCTTGTTGGTTCCTCTGAACTTCAGATGTTCGTATTGGGCTCGTAGCCGCGGGTCGGTAGCGATGGCCGGCGCCACCGCCTCGACGAAGGCCCAGCGTAACCACTTGTTGCCCTGCTTGATGATCTTGCCGTGATAGGTCTTGCCGCCGCTCGAATAGGTCGAGGGAACCAGGACGGCATAGGCAGCCAGCTTCTTCGGATTACGAAAGCGAGAGATGTCATCGATCTCAGCGTCGATCAGCCGAGCGAAGAACTCTCCAATACCAGGGATGGTTTTGAGCAGCTTCACGTTGCCGTTGGTCTTGGTCATCGCCCGGATCGTTGCTTCCGACTGCTTGATCCGCCCGTCAATGTCGCCGACGAACTCCAGCCCGCGGTCGATCTGGATGCGATCGATCTCCGACACTCTGATCGCAGCGAGCTGCTGGCGGCCGGTCTTGCCGAACAAATCACCCTGCCTCTTCAAATGTGCCGTCTGCTCCGGGTAACGATCGAATACCGTCACGATCCGGTTCTTCGTCATCGTGCGCAGCCGCACGTAAAACATTCGCTCGCGAAGGGCGACGCGAAGCTCCCGCGCCTTCTCGCCGGGAGCCCACGCCTTAGGCACGAGATCGGCGCGAAGAAGATGCGCCAGGACCGTCGCGTCAATCTTGTCCGTTTTGATCTTGGCGTCGGCGATCGCCTTCACCTTTAAGGGATGGGCGAGGACGACATCGTCACAAATGTCGTCGAGCCAGTCGTACATCACCATCCAGTTGCGCGTCGCTTTGACAACAGCGTGGCTGTTATCCCGATACCGCTCCAGAAACGAGCCGAGCGATTGGCGGTCGTTCTTCACACGCCCGGATCGTAGCGTCTTCCCGGCGGAATCCTGCACGACCAGGTGGCTGTAGCTTTTGTGATAATCCACGCCGATGTGATAATCATAGGGTGCAGTCACGCTTTGCTCTCCTCTATTGAGTTCCCGAAAACCCAAGTAAGGTAAGCCAAACGACGCAAGGCGTGACTGTCCCAAGATCATCTGCATCTCAGAAATCCGTTCTTTCAATGCTGGGCGCGGCCTCTTTCACGCCACCTCCTGTCAATATCGCGGGTGACCGTTGATGACGACACATGCGCCGTACTGGTTTCCCAAACCTTCCGCCGAACAATACCGGGGCCTCATTGTTCCCTGGAATGCCGCGGTGAATAGAAACCTATTTATTGATGCGGTCTCGCTTACGGGGATCGACACCGCCCTGTGGCGTGGTGTCGTTGGCGACGTCGCCCTCCACCGTATTTTCGCGTTGTAGCTCTTCGTCGTCCAACGGGTTCTTTATGTCGGGATCGTTGTTCAAATACAGATTGCCCTGGTTTGTTCGTCTTTCGGTGCTTTGGTGATGTCATGATCAGCTTTTTCCCGGCGGACGGCCGTGGTCCGGAAGAACTCCGTCAGGAAATTTCCTCGAGCGATTCCTCAGGCTTGCCAAAGTACATCCGCAGAATGCCACCGTCTTTCGCTCTCCTGACCCGCGCCGGGTGACCATTCCTAGCCTCGGCCCATTTTCGGATCAGATCGTGATCAGTCGTTGTATGGGATGCACTCATTTTTGCCTCCTGCTACCCATGTTTTGTTCATGGCCTAAGCCGGCAAGCCGGTCATTGCTTCCGAAGCCTCGAACATTATGATCGGCGCTGGAGGTTGCAAAAATCCCCTCGATTGTCATCTCGATTGGCAACAAACGGCCTCTTGGCTGGTTCGGTCTGGGAGGTGCATCAAACAGGAGTTTTTGCGATGACCGTTATCAAGTTTTCGAAAGCCTGGCGGGAAGAGAGCAAGCCAGAGATCAAATTTCGCACCATCGATGATTCCGGACGATACATGTATCGCTTTCTCGCAGAGTATGAGTTTGACCGCCGGACCTTCAGCATCAGCTTTTGGGCATATGATATGGAGGACGCAGCGCGTCGCATCTCGCACATGCGAGGCAGCCTCAATCTTCAGGGGCAGATTTTTTGTGAGGTGTGACGCGATTGCGACCGAAGCGCCGCTCTGACCGGCGTTTATCGCATACTGCCGCACAATACTTTGCATAAGGAGAATTCTCGATGCTCAGGTCCCTTTTCAGAGAACTCGCTGGAACAGGCGATAAAGTGACCGATCCTTGTCCGAGCCTTGCCTCGTTCCGTGACAGGTGCAACGTCCTCGTGATCTTCGAAGGCTCCAACGATGACCGGCCGGCCAGACAGGAGGAGGAGCTTTTACACCACGAAAAGAGTATGACCGAGCGCGACATTGTCGTGCTGAGGATTGCCGGCGGCGGAGTATTCCAGCTATTCGAGGAGCCTCACGAGCTCAATGCAGACGACATTCGCAGCGACCTCGAAGGCCCATCCGATGACGATTTCGAAATAGTATTGGTGGGGCGTGATGGCACGACCAAGTTGAGATCCTATGCCCCGCTACCGGCAACCGTCATCATCGATGTCGTCAATAAGTTGCTGTCATCGACGCCCTAGCTCGAATGGCTGGGACCTCGCTCTGTCTTCGCCGCAACATCCAACGTCGGAACATACGACCTATCATAAGGTTAGGCATCCTGCAATCAACAAGACGCGCTGTTGCCCTCCCGACGGCAATGCAAGACAGGAGAAACACATCTTGCAGGAAATTCCTCGCGACGGATCTTTCGATTCCACATTTTCGCTACTTCGTGACGGGTATGGTTTCATCGGTCGACGATGTCAGCGATTGCGGTCCGATGTCTTCAGGAGCCGGTTGATGCTGCGAGACGTCGTCTGCATGAGAGGACCCCACGCCGCCATGCTGTTTTATGGCGATACCCGACTGACGAGAGTCGGCGGCATGCCGACCACGGTCCTGCGCCTTCTACAGAATAAGGGTAGTGTCCAACAATTGGATGGGCCAGCACATCGGCATCGCAAAGCACTGTTCCTACGACTATTGATGGAGGACGAGGAGAGCCTTGCGCGACTGATGGACATATTCAGAGAACGCTCGCTTCGCCGCCTCACGGAATGGCAGAAGCGCGAGCAGATCGAGGCCGCGCCGGATATTGCTCAACTGCTGGCCGAGACCGCTTTTCAGTGGACATCGACACCGATGGCGGTGCTCGAAAAAGACCCTACGGTTCTGTCGGACATGGTCCAAAATGCCGGGCACTTCGGCCCTCGAACCTGGTGGACATTGCGGCGCCGGACACGCCTCGAGGCGGAACTCGAAAGAACGTTTGACGGCATTCGTAACGGCTCAGTTCAAGTCGCCGAAGGTTCGCCGATTGCGGCGATCGCCTGGCATCGGGACGAAGACAGCGGTTTGCTGCCTGCGTCAGTTGCGGCGGTCGAGCTCCTCAATATTGTTCGCCCAATCGTCGCGATCGCCCGATATATCGTGTTCGTCGCATTGGCGCTCCACAACAATCCTGCCTGGTGCGATCTGTTTGAGACAGGAAACGATGAATTCCTCGACGATTTCGCCGAAGAGGTCCGTCGTTGCTTTCCATTTTTCCCTTTCGTCGGCGCGGTCGCGAAACAGGAGCTGGACTGGCAAGGCTATGGCATTCAGGCGGGTCAATGGCTGCTCTGCGATCTCTATGGCACCATACATGATCCAAGATTCTTTCCCGAACCGCATCGGCTCAAACCGCAGCGTCAGCTCTCATGGAAGGATCAGAATTATAGCTTCATTCCTCAAGGCGCGGGAAGAACCGAGGCGACGCACCGCTGTCCCGGCGAGCGAATTACCATCGATATCATGAAAGAAGCCGTGAAGCTTTTCTGCAGACATATGACCTATGAGATCGCTCCTCAGGATCTTTCCATCCCTTGAATGAAATTCCGACAGGTCCGCAAAGCGGATTGATCATCGTCAATATTCGCAAGGCGGTATCCCGTCGCGCTGAAAGTGCATCTTGATGCAGCTCGATGACCATTGGCACCTGGTTCAGCACTTCTTATCCTACACGACCAATTGGCACTCGCAAGCGAAGAACTTGAGTTTCGATAAAGCGCGCTATGTACTTATTTGATGATCCGGAGGTCTCGTAACGATGAATTTGCTGCCATGGCAGGTCCAGTCTTCGAAAGTAGTTCTGAAGGACCGATGGATCGACGTTCGCGCGGATGATTGTTTGACAGCCGAGGGAGCAGTCATAGCGCCCTATTATGTTTTGTCCTATCCGGATTGGGTGCACGTCGTTGCCATCGATCGGACCGGAAACGTGATATTGATCGAACAATATCGCCACGGCATCGCTGCAAACTCCTTGGAGGTGCCGGGCGGCGGCATCGATGCCGGGGAAGCACCGCTGGAAGCAGCCAAACGCGAGCTTCTGGAGGAAACAGGCTACACGAGCGATGACTGGCTGTATTGCGGTCGGCTTTGCCCGAATCCAGCCAACCAGAACAACTTCAGCCATATAGTTCTTGCCAGGAACGTCGTGCAGACGATGCAGCCGGCCGACGATCCTACGGAAAAAGTTAACATCCATCTCACGCCGGTGCCGATAGTCATCAAGCAGGCTCTCGCCGGAGCTATTTGCCAGGCGCTGCATGTGTCAGCACTGTTCATGGCGCTGGAGACGGGTCGATACTGCACAATTTCTCCGCTTGAGAACATCGATTGACACACGCGGGCAGGCCGATCATGCGGGCGCGTCCTTCCAAAGCACCTTGTGCTGGCGTCCACTCACTTTTCGCCCGGATATTGGTTCTGGCCAAGCAGCTTTGCTAAATGCACCGTGTTTCGCGCGAGCATATCGGTTGTCTCGGTAACGACATCCGGAACCTTCTCGAGGTCGACGAAATTAGTGCTACCCAAGGCCTGCCGCCCCAATACGCAACGGCATTCGCGAAAGCCAACGTCGTTCAAAGCCTGATAGATTTCCGCTGAAACGTGGTGCGCACCATCCTCGTTGCCCACCACCGCGACAGCGGCGACACGGCCATAAGACACCATTCGGTCATGCTCGTCCGGCTCCGACAAGAACGCATCCAGGCGTTCCAACGCACGTTTTGCGACGCTTGATGCCAGTCCCGTCCAGATGGGTGTTCCAAAAAATGAGAATGTCTGCGTCAAGGATCATCTTACGGATATCAGGCCAGGCATCGCCAGCCCCTTCGTCGGATTTAACACCGGGAAGAATGTTGTGATCGACAAGGCGAATCGTTCTTGTCTGCACATTTTGCAGCCTCATGGCGTCCGCAACGAGCGAGAGCATTCGATCGGTGGAGGACGGCTTTCCGTTGCTTGATTTAGTGTCGCATTCAGGGCTTTAGCGCTGATGACCATGGTGTGCTCCTCGGTCAGGTTCAGCCCTAATTTTCAGCAACGCTCATCGTTCCCCTGAGCATCCCATTCTGCGTCGATCGTCAGTAGGGGATAATGAACCCAGTTTCCGACACCTGTGCTCGGAATACTTTCAGCCGAAGGAACGGGAATGCCAACAAGAAGTTCGATGCGGAAAGCGGTATTCCCTGGAGCAAACATTCAGTTTCGCTACGCTTGTATTTGGCCGACGTCTCGCCAATCGCGAACATAAAGACAAGAAGATCGGCTGGATAGAAGCCGTGCCGGCAATGGGACTGGATAGTCTCGGCTCGTCATCTTACGGTCCCGAAGCCGAACTCACTATTCTCCTGCCCTTGGGCGCCTGGGGCATGGGGTACCTTGGCCCGGTCATGGCTTTCGTCATAGCGCTGTTGGCGGTCCTCTATGTCTCCTACCGACAGACGCTGGCGGCCTATCCAACGAGCGGAGGAGCCTATGCCGTAGCCAGGGAGAATCTCGGGGAATATCCAAGTTTGCTCGCCGCCGCTGCCCTGATGATTGATTACGTTCTCAACGTCGCTGTGGGCATCTCCTCAGGCGTGGGGGTCCTTGTCTCCGCGATGCCAAGTCTTCATCCGTATATACAGCCGCTTTGCTTTGGCATCGTTGCCATCATCACGATCGCAAATTTGAGAGGAACGGGCGAAGCTGGCTGGCTATTTGCCTTGCCTATCTATCTTTTCATCGTCTGCTTCCTGGGATCGGTCGGCTACGGCCTGATCAGGATAGTCGCGGAAGGCAATCCTCGGCCGATCGTTGCGCCTCCTCCGCTTGGACCGCCTGAAACCGCCGCCGCCGGCTGGCTTCTCATGCATGCCTTTGCCAGCGGCTGTACGGCGGTGACGGGGGTGGAGGCTGTTTCCAATGTGATCGGTTCGTTCAAGGAGCCAATCATAAGGAACGCCTACATCACCCTGACCATTATTGTTGTCGTTCTCGGCCTGCTGCGCGGAGGGATTGCGACGATCGTAACCTGGTTCGAGATTGGCGCAATGGATCAGACGAGGGACGGCTATAAGAGCGTTTTATCGCAACTGCTTGGCGCCGTCGTCGGCCATGGCGTCTTTTACTATATAGCCATGTCGAGCTTGCTTTGCATTCTTTCCCTATCCGCCAATACGAGTTTTGTGGGCTTTCCACGAATTTGCCGCGTCGTCGCGGCCGACGGTTATCTTCCCAAAGCCTTTGCACAGCCCGGCCGCCGGCTCGTATTCACAGCCGGGATACTTTTCCTTTCTGGGATCGCTGCTTTGCTGTCGATCTCATTCGGTGGAATCACCGAAAGACTTATTCCGTTATTCGCAATTAGAGCGTTCTTTACGTTCAGGGTATTGCAGGTGGGAATGGTGGCGCACTGGCGACGCCAACCTCAAAAACACCCGGCGAAGCTGCTGACAAACGCCGTCGGCGCTGCGTCGACAGGAGTGGCGCTGATCGTCATCCTGACGGCAAAATTTACCGAGGGAGCATTGATAACCCTGATTGCCATCCCGGTAACAATCATCCTACTGAAGGCGATCAAGGGCTACTATACCTCGCTCGAACATGAGCTGCCCACGCCGGTCCGATGACCATCGAAGATGTTGAATCTCCAACGGTACTGGTCATTGCCGAACGGTGGGACAGGCTGAGCGAGCGGGCAATCAAGTTCGCCCTGACGCTCTCGCCCGACGTGGTGGCTATGCACCTCGTCCGCCTGGCCGGCACGGATGAACGCGAAGATGCTCTGCGCGACACGTGGCGTGTCGAGGTCGAGGAGCCCGTTGCGGCTCGAGGATTGAGACCGCCGAGGTTGATGTTGATCCCGGCTCCCTATCGTGAACTGCACGAGCCGCTCCTGCGCCTCATCGAAAAGCTCGATGCGGACGCTCCAAAGCGCAAGGTGACCGCTCTTATCCCTGAAACGGTGAAAAATAGATGGTGGGAGCGTTTGCTTCACATGAACAGAGCGAAAAAGCTGAGAACCCAGCTCCTGAAATTTGGCGGCCCTCGTTTAACCGTCGCGACGGTACCATGGCGTCTGTCGCGGGAAGGGGAGGCAGGAGAATGAGCAAAAGAAGCGCACGGTTGTATGTGCCGCCGTCTTCGGTTTCCCTGATCAATCGGCCGGCATCGATTACCGCGCTGTTACGGTCAGGGCGCCGGCTGCGCGGAAGGTTTTTGTGGCATTTACGATTTCGTCGCGCTTCAGGTCCGCTGAAACTTCAATCGCCTCTCAATACGGCATCATCTCTCGGACCATTCGAATGCGAGACATCGCCGCCCGACAGCGCAATGCCGGAGGTGTTGCGCTCCCCTTTCGATTGTACGAAAAGATCGGCGCGTTCGACGCCATGCTGCTGCACCAGATGCTCTATGGCAAGATCCGCCGGCTCGCATGTCTCGAACGTAGCAAAAATTGTCTGGACGCCGTCGTCTGCCATTACCGGTCTCCTGGTCTTCGCGGCTTTCCTGCGAATTCCAAACAGCGTTCATGCTCTTGAGTGAGCGCTCTACACAATGGTCAATCCGACTCCAGTCGCACTGTCTCTTCCTGCTGTTCCAATTCCTTCAGACGTTCTTGCGAAGGCTTGCCGGAAAGTCTCCGCTTGGCGGCCACGATCGTTTTGTCATTGACGCCAACGGGCCGGCTGCTGTCGTCGGGAAAGCCGTCGGCGCTGTGGCCGATGGATGCGTTTTTGGGTCGGTCGTTCAGACCAGCGGTAAGCTTCTCGTCCGTCATGTTGGTCTCCTGCCATAGGAGGGTAGCGTTCGTGCGAAGCTGAACTGCTCGGCTTCCATCATTGCTGGCCAAGGCTCCGGCTTTATGGCCAGTTTCAAGCCAAACTGGCAAGGCAGGTATTGGTTTCAGAGAATTGCAATATTTTCTTACTTCTGATCGACCCTGGGTGAGATCCGCTCTTCCACGAATATTCCCCAGGCAGCAATGAAAAGGGCCGCAATCAACGGCCCGATCACGAACCCATTGATACCCAGCAGCGACATGCCGCCGATGGTAGATACGAGCACGACATAGTCGGGAAGCCTGGTTTCCTTGCCCACCAGGATCGGCCTCAGGAGGTTGTCGACCAGGCCGATGACGAGGACGCCGACGACCACCAGGACAATCGCCTTTGTCCAGAGGCCGGCGAGTGTCAGGTAAGCCGCAGTGGGCACCCAGACTAAGGCGGCCCCGACCGCCGGCAAGAGCGACAGGAAACTCATCAGCACGCCCCATAGCAGCGCGGGTTCGACGCCGAGCGCCGAGAACGCGATGCCGCCGATCGAACCTTGAACAATGGCGATGATGATATTGCCTCTGACGGTCGCTCGCACCACGGACGTGAATTTCGAGGTGAAGCGACGCGTATGGGCATCGCTGAGCGGAAGCGCTCTTCTGATCGCGGCGGCAAGAAAGCGCCCATCCCGAAACATGAAGAACAATAGATAAAGCGTTACGCCGAAGGTGATGAAGAACTGCAGCGTGTTCTGGCCCAGGTTCCATGCGCGTCCGGCAAAGAACCCACCGCCCTGCGTCAGGGCGGACGAGATGCGGCCCTGGAACTCGTCGAAGCCATTTATCTCCAGCACCTGAAGCCCGTTCCGAATAAAAGAAGGTAAAATTTCCTGCCCCTGCTGGATAACCCGCCGCACATCGATTTCACCACTCTCGATGCGATCATAGAGCAGGTTACCCTGCTGTATAAGCGAGCTTAGGGTGACCAACCCTGGGACGATGACAAGACAGAGGCAAATCAAGACGGAAAGCGCAGCGGCCGTGTTTTTCCGCTTTCCGCATCTTGCTTCAATGTGCGCATGAAGGGGAAAGAAGATGATCGCGAACACCATGGCCCAGAATATCGCCGAATAGAATGGCAGGACCACGGCTATGAAAGCAGCGGTCACCATGACTAGAACCACATAGAAACTAAATCGCTGAAGGGGCATCCGATCGTCCGCTTCGTCCTTCTGGTTGAGCTTTAATACAGATGCGGACGAAACGGGCGCTCAGAGTTCCGCACCGCTATCCCTGGCCGGGTTCCATGGCGCGGGTGATCATAGGGAAGAAATTAGCCTTCAGGCAGGTACGCGGAACGGCGGCTATTTGTTCAAATCTTCGGCCATCTGGAGATGATGCTCCAGGGCTGGGGCCGTCTTTGCCGCCCAAGCCTTGAGATCGGCATTTTCGCCCTCTGCTCCGTACCGCTTGAACAGATCGACGGCATCCTCATGTGCGTTTTCCTGATCCGAATGATATTGCTGGGTGAATTCGTTACCCTGCAAACCTTTCAGCTTGTCGAGCATCCGCTGTTGAGCAGCCGCCATCGCGGTCGGCAGGGTTGCCTTTACCTTACCGTTGTCGATGAGCTGTTTCATTTCCGTCGTGGTCTTCTGATGGTCCGCAATCATCTGCTGCGCGAAGGTCTTCGTCGCTGCATCGGCGCGCTCAAGAGCAAGCTTGCTGGATTCGATTTCGAAAGTGTCGCTCGATGCGGCCTCCTTCACAAAATCCTCGGTTTTTGGAGGAGTGCCAGCAAGTGAATTGACCCCAGGACTGGCCGAATGCCGATGTCGCCGCCATGACGATGGAGGCAGCCAAAATGATCTTTCTCATGAGGTTCTCCTTTCGTACGATTCGAACAAGGCATTCCTCACATTGTTCCGGAAACCTGAGCGAAAAGTCCGCTATCATCAACGGTCCGCCAGTTCTGCCGTCAACCAACCGACTGATGTGGATGGCTAGCAGCAGACAGAAAGCCGATGGCAATTAGGTGGATTCGTGCTTGTTGCTTACGCAGCGTGGCGTTATTTTTTCACGCAGCATGCCGCCAGGCTAGCCGTAATCCAGTTTTTCGAAAAGCTTGATTTTGTGCTCCGCCCCGAACCGACCGCT
Source organism: Rhizobium sp. RCC_161_2 (assembly GCF_041355235.1). Lineage (NCBI taxonomy): Bacteria > Pseudomonadati > Pseudomonadota > Alphaproteobacteria > Hyphomicrobiales > Rhizobiaceae > Rhizobium > Rhizobium sp. RCC_161_2. The sequence goes on from NZ_JBFUPL010000018.1 coordinate 46,890, forward strand.
TTGCTTGTATCGAGCCAGGAACATTCGAAATCACCCGATGTTCGAACCTTCGAATCCTCTTGCCAGAAACGGAAGGATGAACGGCAATGCCATCTTTCGAGCCAGGGAAATACTGCGCGTTGATAATCTATATCGTGATGATTGTCGTCATCGCCTGCATCCTTGTCGCCGGTGTACTGACCTTTCGTGAGCGCGCCACCGAGCGTCCTGGGCAGCCGTCGCCGCATGCCCTCGACCAGTCACAATGAGATGTAAGCGCAGGCTCTCCGTGCCGGAATGCGCCACGGGGGGAACTTCATGGCGAGTTCACGGTTACATCATAACCTAAAGGAGGACGTCATGCAGTTGATAGAAACGCGCATCATATCCATGAGCGGCTCGGCAGTCACTGTCGAATTCATCGGCGAAGGTAATGAGATGGTATCCCTCACCATGAGCAATTCCGACGGCAACCTGAATGAAGAGAACGCAATTGCTCATGCAAAAGCCGTCATGATTCAGCTTGCGACATTTGACGCGGATATCCCAGCTCGCGGAAGCGTCAATCGCTATGATGCGTTGAGCAATGGAAATTTTGAAGCGGGCGATGGAAGCCGCACATCCGGTTCGTTGTCGGCGACAGTGACAGACCGGAGCTGACGATGGCGGAGAAAGTGGCTTTGGTAACAGGTGGTGGATCCGGGATTGGTAAAGCTGCGGCAATTCTGCTTGCGAAGCAGGGGGTTGCCGTTGGAGTGCTCGGACGCACCCAAACAAAGATAGATGCCGTCGTTTCCGAAATATCCGATGCCGGAGGTCAAGCGCTGGCGCTACAGGCCGACGTCGGGCTGGAAGATGAAATGCATGGGGCGGTCGGGCACCTTGTGAAGGCATTCGGCCGTTTGGACGTGGTCGTGGCCAACGCCGGCATTAACGGGACGTGGGCACCGATCGACGACCTAAAGCCGGAGGAATGGGATCGAACGATCGACGTTAATCTTCGCGGCACGTATCTGACACTTCATGCCGCTGTTCCACACTTAAAGCGAACCGGCGGCGGCTCCATCATTATCATTTCGTCGATCAACGGCACGCGGACGTTCACCACACCCGGCGCAACCGCCTATGTGGCCACGAAGGCCGCTCAAGTCGCGATCATGCAACAGCTGTCGCTAGAGCTTGCCCATCATCGCATACGCGTCAATGCCATCTGCCCCGGTGCGATCGATACCAACATAGATGCCAGCACCAGCATACGCCACGAAAACGAAACAGCAATTCCGGTTATATGGCCCGAGGGGCAGGTACCGATTACTGGCGGAGCGCCGGGTCGTAGCGAGGACGTGGCGAATCTCATTGCCTTTCTGGCGTCGGAGCGCTCCGGCCACATCACGGGGACGCCGATCTGGATCGATGGGGCACAGGGTCTCCTACGATGACGCAGCCGCAATGAGCGAAAAGAAAATTCCATTTCCGGAAGGTATCTCCGACCATGGGCCATTCCAGCGGACGGTCTGGATCGTTCAAAGAGCGGCATGGATCGTATTCGCACTCATCCTTGTCGGATGTCTACTTGGCCTCTTCGGTAGAAGCGGGCCTTTGGCACGCGCGAACCTTGACCAGGAGGGCGGCTCCATCGAATATCCCGCCATATCAAGATGGGATGCGCCAGACGAACTAAAGGTCGGATTTTCCCCGTCAACGTCGGACAAGACTCTGATCCTGGATTCGCGCTTTCTTGAGATTTTTTCGATCGAGAATGTCGATCCGCCGCAGAAGGCGATCTCGGCCAAGGGTGGGCGCATCGGCTACGTTTTTGCGAGCGATCCTTCCCGTCCCACGCAGGTGATTCTGCGCCTGCAGGGTCAATCGCCCGGCTTCCACAAATTCTTGCTCGGCATCGATGGCGACGTTGCCGAATATTCGAACTTTATCTTTCCCTGAGGCGCAACCATGGATGCTGTTATCAGAGGACTTGCGATCTATTTGACGCTGCTGATCATCATTCGGCTATCCGGCCGCCGTACGCTGGCGCAGATGACGCCTTTCGATCTGGTGATCGTCCTGGTAATCTCAGAAACCACCCAACAGGCGATGCTGGGCGACGACTTTTCGATTACCAACGCCGTGTTGTTGATTTTGACGCTGTTTACCACGGATATTGTCTTATCCTACATCAAGCGTTGGTCTCCCCGCACAGCCCGGGTGGTGGATGGTACTCCGACAATCCTTGTCATCGATGGCGTATACGACGAGAAGGCACTCCGTGGATGTCGGTTGCAAAAGGATGATGTCATGGAAGCAGCTCGCGCCAAGGACGGTATCGAAACGGTCAAGGATATCAAATTCGCGATCCTCGAGACCAGCGGCAACATCAGCATCATTAAGAAGCGCTAAAGCTTCAAATCGCTGGAGAACTAACAGGTTCCACGGAGTTTCGGCTGGCTCGTCCTTAGATATCTTTGACACCCCAGGAGTGCTCCGATGGATATTTCGCCAAGAAAATCTCCCTCATGATCTTGAAGAGTTGCAGGTTCATCTCGCCGGTGTCGGATGATCGATCGAGCACTATCTTGCCTCTTGAGATCGTTTCCGCAGCCAGAGCATCAGCATCGTCTTGCGATCGGCAAAACCGCCGCGCCATTGCATGCAATTCTGAGGACAGATGCTCGATCTGACGGATGTTGTCATGTTCTGACGCGGGCGTGGCGCCGGCTCGGGTCATACTCATCGGCTTCTCCGTTCTCAACAATTTGATAATGAAAGTAGCTGCCGTCGCGTTCCGGTACGGAATCGGACAGAGATACCGCAACGCAAGCCGTGAGGATGCTCCCGACGGTTGATTTAGCCTTTTGCCTGATGGCGATAGTGTGGATCACAACCACTGAAGGCGGCCAGTCTGCCAAAGCCGGCAATTAGGGCACGCTTGCCCACACTTTCGATGAGCCCATGCCCCCGCAAGGTTTGCAGACACCTCATATGCTCCGGTGTCAACCCTATCGTGTCGGCCAATTCTTCCTGTATAAGAGGTAGATCAAACACATCGCCATCGGCCAATCCAACAGCTCTCGACCGCAAAAGCATCTCGCAGATCAGATGGCCAAGCCGAATCTCCGATGAGCGCCTGCCAATATTGACGAGCCATTCCCTCAAAATCGCCTCATCGACGAGGGTCGGCCACCAAAGAGCGCGAGCAAGACCCGGATTCTGTCGCAGCAGGCGCGACAGGCTATCGAGGGGCAGGCACAGGATCCGGCATGCCGACAGGGTGCCGATGGAATGATCCATTCGACCAAGAAGCATAACCTGCACGTCGCAAAGATCGCCCGGAATCAAGAGCGTCATGATCTGGCGCCTGGCGTGGGCAAGAATCCTATACCGACCCGCCCATCCGCTGACGAGCAAGTGCACATGGCTGAGTCTTTCACCTTTAAGACGATCGACTGCTTTGGTCGGTACTCGGCCACGTTTTCCACGGCATTCTCAAGGGCCGTTTTTCCTCTTCGACAACGTGTCGAAATGCTCAAGCTTCAATATCAATGGTCGGATCTTCATGGGAACTGCTCCATCGGCGCGAACTCGGCTGAGTTTTCCGCTGATGCAGTGTGCAGCAAGGCGCGACCTGCGTCCCACAATTTTCGTTGCTGTCGACACCCACCGAGAAATAGTTAGAGACATTTACTTGATGTACGAGCATGTGCTTCGCATACACCGCTCATATTTTCCGGAACATATGGGTCCCATATGAGTTTCGGGTGATAGAGGAGTGACCAATGCCGCGTTTTTTTTCGACGTCGCCACTCCCACAGGCGTCATTTCAGATCATGAGGGTACAGAGTTGGCGAGCCTCCAAGATGCCAGAACGGAGGCGATTACAGATGCTCGAACTCTCATGAGTGAAGCCGTCTTGCGCGGAGCCGACATATCTAGCAGAGAAATCGAGATTCGTAGTGAAACTGGAGGGATTTTGCTTATGATCCCGTTTTCGAGCACCGTTAGGCGTGAACGTTAGGCAGACCTGATTGGCAGGCCGAGCAGCCGCTCATATTCCCTTTCCGGAAGGCCGTAGCACCCACCGGCAATCTCCTCCAGCTTGGCCCTGTCCAGGACGCGCACATTGCCGCGCGTGGCTTTTATCGCGCGCGTCCCCTCGATAATGTGCAATTCATTCGTGACGCCGGACCGGCGGACGCCGAGCATCAGCGACAGGAATTCATGCGTCAACGGCAGATCGTCGCCATCGATGCGGTCATGGGACATTAAGAGCCATCGGGCCAGCCGCTCATGCATGCTGTAACGCGCGTTGGCGAGAGCCGAGTGCGCAAGCTGCAATTGGGACGCATGGATATATCGAAGAAAGAAACGACGGGTGTCCGAATCCGCCTCGAAGACTGGCATGAATTTCGAGACCGGCACGAGTATGCCGCTGCCTGGCGCTTGCATGAAAGTAGTGTTTGGGGTTCTGTCAGCCATGAGCATAATATGCGCGGCGCTTACACCTTCCCTGCCGATGTGACCGATCTCGATGCTCTCATTATCGGAACTCAACGCGACCTTTGACGCCAATCCGCTTTCCAGGAAACAGACGTGGCTGGTCACTTCGTCGGCTGCAACAAGCACCTGTTTTGTTGGAAGATCGACCAGCTCCATATCTGGTTCCAGCCGATGGAAGATAGCCTCAGGAAGAGCCTTGAGCAGCCTGTTTCGAACTGAAGCTTGCGTGAATGAGGGCATCTGGATTCCTCCCATTCGGGAAAGAGCCCGCTCTCATACCAGTCGATCATACACTAAGACGGTATAGGTAGCTTATGCGACAAAGCGAGAAGCTTCGCCATAATCCACATCAGCTTTGTACGTTTTTGACATTTCTATTTCAGAAGCAATTCTGCGTCCAAATTCCCATCGACTGCACGTCGGGCTGGCACTTTCAACAGCGAATGCGAATATTTGTACGGTATATGACAGACCGCCCGTTGATCTTTTTTTTGGATATAATTCACTCACTGACCACGCGCGTTTTTCGTTATTGTTGGGGAGGATGAATGGGTATTTCTGGCACATCTGTTCTTCTTTTGGAGGATCAGCCGCTGATAGCGCTCGATATCGAAGATGTATTGCAGGATGCCGGCTACGCTAACGTGACGACGATCTCCTCCTGTGAAGAGGCGGAGGAATGGCTAGAAGCGCATAATCCCGACCTGGTGATCCTGGATATCAAGTTACGAGACGGCGATTGCACGAACATCGTCGACAAGATGAGGAGAAGTAGGATACGCTTCCTCGTTCATTCCGGTAGCGAGCGACCTTCGGGGCCGGAGGCGGCGGTGTTTCAGGGTGCGCGAGGGGTTATGAAGCCCAGTACACCGGATATTTTAGTTGAATGTGTTACTGCTTGTCTCGCTGAACGCCCTGGCGGCTGTATTGCTTTTAGAAGCTCACCATCAGTGTCATGAGACTAGCGGTGCGCGCGCATGCGGTGTCCTTTGAAGACGGAAAAACCTTCAACTTTCAGGGTGCCGAGGCACGGTTTGATCACTTCTGATTTTCTGTCTAGAACGCCATGCGCCCAGTCGTCATGGCGGGGATCATCTAGGGGAAAGGGATTGTTTTCACCACTCGCACCCTTGGCATAGCCTATCTGCCGAGTTCATAGGCCTCCTCATCATTGCATGGTGAGTCTTCTCGCTTCTTCTTCATTGTGAATATCCGTCGTCCCGTACTAGGTGCGCATTAAGACAAGCCATCACAAACGCCTCGCGAGCGGCGTCCATGGTTGTACGATGGGAAATTGCCGCAAAGCATTTTTCCCTCGCCCGGACGTAATATACGCCTCTTTCGCACGGCCATCGGACCGAGAGGAAATAAAGGGCATCTTCCGGTCCATGAACGAAGGAAGCATGACGTTCAGCCACCACCACGCGAACCGGTGCATTCCAGAGCATCTTAAATTTGACATCATCGATGATTTCGTTCATCTGGCTATCCTGATACTATGGTTGGCTATCCTGATATCTGGTAGCCGAACAAGGAACGGAACCTGTTGTTCCCTAGAACGGGATCTCTGTTCGCGCAGAAAAAGATAGCCCAATTTTCCGGGCGGTTGGCATCATCTCTCCAGATTGCCGCTCTGGAATTCGGGAACAACCGGTGCCGCCAAAGGTTCGTTGGCCGAGAATCATGCCTGGGATCCGTCGAGGACCGGCTTGTATACCCGTCCATGAAAATTCATGCTGAAAGTGAAGAAGTAAGAGTGGCCGCATGGTTCAGGTTCAGTTCACATGAAGCCACCTAGAAAATGGCATGCTCAATCTGGTTCAATAGATGAATGATTCGACGGCAACATACAGTCAGATGTTCTCGGGCAAACGGCTTTTGATCGTTGAGGATGAATATCTGCTCGCCGAAGAGCCGCGCCGTAGATTGCGGGAGCTGGGCTGTGTTTTAATTGGCCCTACAGGGGATATCAAGCGTGCCCTGGAATTGATCGGCGACGCGGATGCGGCGATCCTTGACATTCAGTTCGACCCAGAAGCCGTGTTCCCTGTAGTAGAGGCGCTTGAACGTCTGGGCCTCCCCTATGTATTCGCGACGGGAGATATTCCGCCCGCAAAGTTTACCGGCTTCGTCCTATGTGACAAAGCCGTCGAAATCGAACACATCGCCAAGGCGCTCTTTGGCGGGCGAAAGCTGGATACTTAGAGACTTCCCGCCAACGCATCTTAGCAGCGCTACGGCTATTTGTGACCAAGTCAATGTATCTCCTCGTCGAGCTGGGCGGCAAGCTGCTGGCGAGCACGGTTGATGCGGCTCTTTACCGTACCGATCGCACAACCGAATTTCTGTGCCGCATCGTCATAGGATCGGCCTTCGATCACCACATATTCCAGCACAGCCCGATAAGGCTCAGGCAGCAGGTTACAAGCCCGCTCCAGCTCCTTTGCACGGATCGTCCACTCCTGCGACGGCTGCGCGATACCGACACCCGAGACACATTTCTTGGCGCCCGGACCCTCGCGCTTGGCGATGCGGAATTTCGTGCAGAATGTATTGCGCATAATGGTGAACAGCCACGATTTCAGTCGCGTGCCTGGATCGAATTGCTCGAGATTGGCGAGCGCTTTTGTCAACGTTTCCTGAACAAGATCGTCCGCGTCGCTAGAGTTTCTATGGAACGTTCTGGCAAAGGCGCGAAGAGCTGGAATGAGCTCAACAATCTCGGTCTGCAGACCGTCGGATCGGGATATTTCGATCACGGCATTCTCCTTCTGGCCATATCGTCAACAATGTCGCAGCATAGGATTGAAATCCTGGAGGTCGCACAAAATGCGGGCGCCACAACATAGGTACCAGCCCTTGCGTTTGGTAAACGCCAGGCAGATGCTATCTTTGGTCTTGAATGAGCAGCCTCGAGTTTCGATGGTCGACATAATGCTGCCTTCGAACCTAACCGCCGGCTTCCCAAGTGCTTTTCGCATTTTTTATCAACGGACACGTCGCAAGCTTGTTCCGTGCGGTTTCAAAAAAACTTCGACATATCCTGCCCGGTTTCGGCAAGCGAACCGGGAACATCCTGACATCCTCTGGGTTTGGTCGGTCATGCGGCAAGAGGATTGACAATGCTACCCTATGACCAATTGGCCAAAGCTATGGAGATCGCCGCCGAAACCCATGCAGGTCAGACCGATAAACTCGGCAATCGATACTTCGAGCATTGTTGCCGCGTCGCGTCGGCTGTTTCGGATGGCGACCAAAAAATCGTGGCCTATCTGCATGATGTCGTCGAGAAAGGCCCTGGCTGGACCATCGATCGTCTCCGGCAGCTCGGCTTTTCTCCCACAATACTCGCCGCGCTCGACGCTCTCACCAGACGGAGCGGCGAAAACGAGGATACCTTCGTTCGCCGCGCGATCGGCGATGTCATAGCGCGGCCCGTAAAGAAGGCAGATCTCGAAGACAATCTTTGGCAACGGCAGCAGATCGGCGGCGACACCGAAAAGTACCGTGAAGGCCTCAAGATTCTGTCGGATGCCGTTGCGATCTCTCGACAGGACTGGACTGGCGGCTGCCTATGCGGCAGAAGAAGATATCATTTTCGTACTGCTCCGTTAGCTGCCGGCTATTGCCACTGCACGATGTGTCGCCGGGCGACGGGCGGGCCCTTTGCCGTACTCGTGCGCGCAAAACTATCCGAAATCGTGTGGAGCGCTCCACCAGCCGTCTACCGTTCCTCGCCGATCGCGGAACGCGGCTTCTGTCCCGAATGCGGATCCCCGCTCTTTCTGCAGTATGACGATAGCGACTTCATTCGCTTGACCGCAGGCACGCTCGACCATCCGGAGCGTGTAAGCCCGAGCGGACATTACGGGATCGAAAGCAGGCTGCCATGGGCGGATTGCGGCGCCGGACTGCCGGAGGAAGAAACCAAGGAGCGATTCTAGTTAGCGCTCGATCGTGCTTCCGTCGTCGGCAGGCATCCGGCGACATAGACATCGACCGGAACAACCCGGTCGCAGCCTCAACAACCGAACACTGAGGGTTGGAAGGCTTTCATCGAATGACAGCAACCCCTTGGGAACGTGCATGTCGACAATCAATCACCTATTCGTTTTCGGAACGTTGAAAAGGGCTTTGCGCTGCACGAGCAGGGGCTGGCTCGCGCAAACCAACGCGCCCCTTCCGAACGCGGGAGCCCTATCCCATGTTGATCGCCGGCCGCTGGTTTGCACCCATGATGTTTGAACCGGGAACCGGATTGATCGTCACAGGAGAGCTCTACAACGTTGACGGGCCGACCTTGCACAATCTCGACCGACTGGAATCGATCGGCAAGCCGGGACATTTCCGTGGCTCGGTCGAGATCGAACCGGTAGCTGGCGGCGATCCCTGTACCGCCTTTGCCTATTTCAAGCCTCGCAGTCTAGCGAGACCGATACATTCCCAATACCTTTCCGCATATGAAGACCGCCGTTTCATTCCACCGGAGCAACGCGGCGAGAGATCGCGGCAAATGGGATGAATGATAAAATCCCCGAATGCCGGTCCGTTTCATTGAGCTACCACTCTCCTCCGTCACTCTCCTCCGCAAGCCGACCGGTCGGAACATTTTATCGTCCGACATGGTTACACCGGCAATCCCGCACTTGCCAGTTCCGCGACAGCTTGAAGAGGCTCCCATGACTGCAACTCAGCTAACAGATAGTGGCATGCCAGAACGGCCTTCCAGATTTAAAATATGGCTCAGGAACTCACAAACGGATATCCTCGCCTCGGCGGGCGCAGACTTCTGGTCATGGACGATAATCTCCTTTCGACCAAAAGCTGGGAAGCAGATCCGCCGGAAGCCGAACATAAAGTCTACCCCTGAGGCAGCGCAACGAGGAGATGTCGGTTCTGCCGTCGATCAACGTCACCTGATCGTCTGATTTCTTTCCATTGTCGGCAAGACATGCGTACCGGAAGTCTCGATGAACTCGCGCTGGTTCTTGCCGACATTATGGATATATATCTCCTCGAACCCCAACGCGGCATCATCCTTCAGCCATTCGACGTGCCGGCCGATATCGGCGGAAATCCGCACATGCCGATGCATGTCCTACGGACGGACGCTCTTGCATACCTCGTCGAATTGCTCCGGGGGCCGCAAGGTCTCGGCGACGGCTGCGGTCCCCGCGTTGTTGCACCATTGCTCGAACGCATTGGCCAAGGCTTCCTCCTCGCTCGCGGCGCAGGAAATATGCACCTGCAGATAGAGCGGCTTTCCCACCCCGCCTCCGAGGCGAAAGGCATCGATGATTTCAACGAGCTTTCCGCGAGCCTGGTTGATAGTGATCAGTCCATCGGACCATTTTCCGGCCCGCCGCGCGGTTTCGACTGAAAGGGCGCCGACGATGATCCGAGGCGGCCTGTCCGGCAGCGTATAAAGCCTTGCTTCATTCACCTTGATGGGTTCGGATCTCGTGATGGTCTGGCCCGCCCAAAGCGCGCGGATGACCTCGACACCGGCGCGCAATCGCGCATCTCTTGCGATTTTGCCGGGCCAAGGCTCGCCGACCACATGCTCGTTCAGGGCCTGGCCGCTTCCGACCGCCATCCATGGAAAGCGGCGGGGGAATAGCTGCGCCAAAGTGGCGGATGCCTGGCTCGTAATCGTTGCATGGTAGCGCCAACCCGATGGCACCGTGGTCAGGCCGAACGGCAGCGTCGTCGCCTGCATTGCCGCGCCGAACCATGCCCATGCAAAGCCCGATTGCCCCTGCCGTTCGCTCCAGGGGGCGAAATGATCCGACGACATGACGGCCTTAAACCCGGCTTGTTCGGCGAGGCGGGCGTAATCGATCAGCTCGCGCGGGTTAACTGCTCATGCGACGCATCGTCAAGATTCTTCAGAAAATTCGCCCAGCCGCAGAAGGGCGGCGGCTTTGGAAGCAGGCTCAATGCTTCGTGAATCAAAGCTCCCTCTTCCTTCGCCATTGCCGCGAAGATGTAGCAGGAGAACAGGGAAAGATCGAGACCGCGCCGACTTCGACCGGCTGCGGGTGGGGGCTCCATACATAATAGTCACGGTAGCGGGGATGATTGTCCCGCCGGGCAGCCTCGAACCACGGATGCTCGTTAGAGGTATGGTTGACGACAACATCGATGATGATCCCGATGCCGTGCTCGCCGGCGCTATGCACAAAATCAAGAAAATCGGCGCGAGTCCGGACTTTAGGATTGATGGCATAGAAATCACTGACATCATAACCATTGTCGCGATCCGGACTGCCGTAAAAAGGCAGCAGCCAGATACAGGTGACGCCGAGGTCGCGGAGATACGGCAGTCTCTGCCGCAGGCCGATAAAATCGCCAATGCCGTCATTATTACCATCGGAAAACCTTCTGGACATCGATGCCATAGATGACCGCGTCTATATATCACGGAATATTCAGTCGAGGCATGCCGTCTCCTCGGCCGCTTTCGTCCAGCACGCAACACGGGTCCCGCAGTTGGAACAAGCTACAAAGCTTTTTGTTCCTGAGGCGACGGTCAGAACAAGTCTCCCGGAGGGTTCAAGGATTCCGTGGCGACGTCATCGCGCTATAGGCCTCAGCCGCAGGGCTCACCGAGATGATCATGGATGATGAAACAGGTAGCGAGAGCGCAGACAATGATGAAAATCGCAACAAGCTCAAGGCTGGCGTTGCATCCGCAGCTTCCAGCTCCATCTATTTCAGCGCCCAGGCAGGATGGCCTCGAGCAATTGCCGCGCCGTGCCCTTGATCACCCCACTCTCTTGAGGATCTCCCTCCATCAGGGCTGTGGTAAGATTGCGTATCTGCTCGAAAGTGAGATGAGGCGGCATCGGTGGCACTTCCGGATCGGTCTTGACTTCCAGCACGGCGGGTCGTTCCGCCGTCAGCGCTTCCTCCCAGGCGGGACCGACATCTTCGGGTCGATCGACGAAAATGCCCTTCAGTCCAATCAGCTCGGCGAAACGATGATAGGGGACATCGGGAATGCGCTGAGAGGCGTCGAACTTGGGATCGCCTTCCATGACCCGCTGCTCCCAGGTGACCTGGTTCAGGTCTTCGTTGTTGAGCACGCAGATAATAAAGCGCGAGTCGCTCCAATTCCTCCAGTATTTGGCCGCCGTGATCAACTCAGCCATATTGTTCATCTGCATGGCGCCGTCGCCGATCAGGCCAATGACCGGCCGATCCGGATGCGCGAATTTGGCAGCAATAGCATAGGGAACGGCCGCGCCCATCGAGGCAAGACCACCCGAAAGCGACGCCATCATGCCGCGCCGCATACGCACGTCGCGCGCATACCAATTGGCGCAGGAGCCGGAATCGCTGGTGACGATCGCGCCGTCCGGCAGGCGCGGCGATAGCTCCCAGGCGACGCGTTGCGGATTGACGGGATCAGCTTCCGCAAAGGCACGCGCTTCGAGCGTCTTCCACCAATCGTCGAGATTAGCTTTTATCTCTTCGCGCCAGGACAGGTCCTGCTTTTGTCTCAGCAGCGGCAGGAGCGCCCGCAGGGTCTCGCGTGCATGTCCGACAAGATTGACCTCCATCGGGTAACGTAGCGAAAGCATGTCTGGCCGCATATCGATCTGGACGCCTCGGGCATCGCCCTCCTCGGGCAGGAATTCGGAATAGGGAAATCCGGAGCCGATCATCAACAGCGTATCGCAATCGCGCATCAGGTTCCAGGATGGCCGTGTTCCCAGAAGACCGATTGGACCGGTAACCCAGGGAAGATCATCCGGCAGGGCCGCCTTGCCAAGCAGCGCTTTGGCCGCGCCCGCACCCAACCGGTCCGCGACGGCGATGACCTCGTCCGTGGCGCCGAGCGTGCCGGCGCCGACGAGCATCGCGACCTTCTTGCCGGCATTCAACACCTCGGCTGCGCGCTCGAGGTCTTTCTTATGCGGCACCATCCTCGGTGCGACATAGCCGGTGCCGGACATGACCGAGCCATGCTTGCGCGGCGGCTCCTCATACGGCATTTCCTGCAGGTCGTTCGGCAGGATGATGGCGGTAACGGTCTTGTTCGCAAGCGCGATGCGCACGGCCCGATCGACCAAATGGCGCACCTGCGCAGGTGCTGCCGCCTGATGAACGAAATCGCCGGCGACATCCTTGAACAGCGACGCAAGATCGACCTCCTGCTGATAGTGGCCGCCAATGGCGCGGCGTGCCTGCTGACCGACGATCGCCAGCACCGGCTGGTGATCCAGCCGCGCATCGTAGAGACCGGTCACCAGATGCGTGGCGCCGGGACCGGATGTGGCAATGCAGACGCCCAGTTCACCGGAGAATTTCGCATAGGCGGACGCCATGAAGGCGGCCATCTCTTCATGACGCGCCTGGATGAATTCGATCTTCCCATCCGCCCGATTCAATGCGCCGAATACCCCGTTGATGCCGTCCCCGGGATAGCCGAACATGCGTCGGACGCCCCAGTCATAAAGGCGTGCCACGATGAAATCGCCCACAGTTTTCGCCATGATATATATCTCCACTCGCAGTATGCGGTTTCTCACCGCCATTGGCAGCGACCCAACATGTAGGCAAAGAGTATGTTCCCATCGATCCCGATTTGCCGGGCTCAATCATGCAAGGGAGCGCGTGAGATAATCGACGCAGAGGAAGAGCAGCAGGATCAATAGCCAGGCGGCGCCGGTAAGCGCTGCGATCCTCGCAAGTGCCGTCTCCTCTTTCAGATGCATATAGCGCCAGTAGATAAGAGCGGATTTGGCCACCGCGATCGATAGGCTAACCATGAGGCCAATTGCGCCGCCCAACAGGAAACTGTTGCCGATTGTCGCGGCAAGCAGGAGCAACAGAACGCTCCAGATCAGGACAAGTGGATTGGCGAGGCGCAACATTTCGTTCACCTCGTCAGATAGAAGACGGGGTAGAGAACGACCCAGATGACGTCGACCAAGTGCCAGTAAAGTCCCGCTGTAATCAGGATGATCGACCGCCGCGGCAACGGTATCGCGCCCCGCGCCGTTTGAAGCGCCAGAACCAGCAGAAGCACGATACCGATTGTCAGGTGCAAGGCATGCAGGGCGGTGGCGACCAAATAGAGGTTCATGAAGAGGTGTTGAACGCTTGTGGCATAACTGGATTGGACACCCGGCACCGGCAACAAACCCTCGGTGAATTCCGTGTGGTATTCGTAAGTTTTGATGACGAGGAAGCAGAGGCCGAAGATAGCCGCGCCGGCAAGCCAGCCGGCGGCCGTGGCTGCCCTGCCAGCCTTGCCTGCCTCTATGGCGAGCGCGACGAACAGGCTCGATGTTAAAAGCACTGCCGTGTTCAAGCCGGCGATGCCGAAATGCATGGCTTGCGACGCCTGGACGACCTCAGCGGCGTGTGCCAATCGCATGGTGGCCGCAACGGCGAAGAGGCCGCCGAACAGCATGATCTCGCTGCCGAGAAAAATATACATGCCCATCATCGCAGCATCATGCTGCTGATGCGGATCGCGATAGGGTTCGGTGACCGCCACCGTCTCAGGCATCGTCGTCTCCCATCTCTGTTTGGTGGTCGTAGGGCGGCCTTTCGACCACCGGTATAGTCTTGAAATTGTGCTTCGGCGGCGGCGATGGTGTGCTCCATTCGAGCCCCGTCGCTCCCCAGGGATCGTCGCCAGCCGGCTGTCCATAGCGCATCGAATAGGTGAGATAGACAAAGGGCATGATGTAGGCGATCCCGAGCACCGCCGCACCGCCGGTCGAAATGACGTTCAGCACCTGAAACTCCGGCGGATAGACATGGTAGCGCCGCGGCATGCCTAGATAGCCAAGCAGAAATTGCGGGAAAAACGTCAGATTGAAGCCGAGGAAGAAGAAGATGGCGGTCACCCGCCCCCAGGCGAGCGGATACATCCGGCCGACGATCTTCGGCCACCAATAGTGCAGCGCGCCGAAAAAGGCCGATATCGTGCCACCAACCATGATGTAGTGGAAATGAGCGATCACGAAATAAGTATCGTGCACATGCACGTCGATCGCCAGCATGGCGAGCATCAGCCCGGTCAGTCCGCCGAATACGAACAGGCCGATAAAGGCCATGGCAAAGAGAAAGGGTGGATCGAGCGAGATATGCCCCTTAAACAGCGTGGCAGTCCAGTTGTAGACCTTGATGCCGGAGGGGATCGCAACGGCGACGCTTAGAAAGGAAAAGACAGCATTCGAATAGATCGATTGTCCCGATACGAACATGTGGTGCCCCCAGACGAAGAAGCCGAGGGCGGCGATCGCGATTGATGATCCCGCGACGAACTGGTAACCGAAGATCGGTTTGCGCGCGCCGGCAGCCACGAGTTCACTGACGACGCCGAGCGCTGGCAGCACCATGATGTAGACCGCCGGATGGCTGTAGAACCAGAAGAGATGCTGATAGAGCAGCGGATCACCGCCGAGCGCCGGATTGAAGATACCGAGACCAAAGAGCCTCTCGAGCGAAATCAGCACGAGCGTGATTGACAGCACCGGCGTCGCCAGTACCAGGATTATGGATGTGGCATAGATCGACCAGACGAAGAGCGGCAGCCGGCTCCAGGTCATGCCAGGGCAACGTAACTTGTGCACGGTGACGATGAAATTGAGCCCGGTGAGGATCGACGAAAAGCCCACGATGAAAACGGCGCTCGCCGCGAGGATGACATTGCCGTTGGCATACATAGTCGACAGCGGCGTGTAGAAGGTCCACCCGGTATCGACCCCGCCGGCGATCAGCACGAAAACGGTGAAAAGGCCGGCAATCAGGTAGATGTACCAGCTCAAGAGATTGAGTTTCGGGAAGGCAAGATCCTTGGCGCCGATCATCAGCGGAATCAGGAAATTGCCGAAAGTATTGGGGATCGACGGGATCAGGAAGAACCAGACCATGACGACGCCATGGAGGGTAAAAGCCCGATTATAGCCCTCGTTGGTCAAAAGATCGCCGGCTGGCGTCAACAGATCGAGCCTAATTAGCGCTGCCGCCATCGCGCCGATGAAAAAGAAGAAGGTGATCGACAGCACAAAGAGGATTGCAATGCGCTTGTGGTCGGTTGTCAGCAGCCAAGATTTGAGACTGTGGCCAGCACGCAGATAACTGATGCGTTCGGTCTCGGTTTCCGACAGGCCGCGATCTTCGAGATTGGCGGGGTTCGGACGCTGCTCTAGGGTGCTCGTCATTGGGTCGCCTCCCCCCGCCGCAACGATTTGATATAGGCGACGATCTTCAATACATCCTCCTCACTCAGCACGTTCTGGAAGGTCGGCATGATCGGCTGATACCCCGCCGCGATCTGCGACTGCGGCAGAAGGATGCTATCGCGGATATATTCGTCGTCGGCGATCACGGTCTGGCCCGATTGCAGCGGAACGGGATTGCCGTAAAGTCCAACGAGCGAAGGCGCGCTCGCGCTCGAACCGGGATCATGGCAACCGCTGCAACCACGGCTGCGGAAAAGTCCCGCGCCTTCGGTGGCGAGCGATTGATCATTAGAGGATTGGCTCAGCCATCTGGCATAGTCGGTCGGAGTCATCACGACGAAGCTGCCTGCCATTTCGGAATGATCGGTTCCGCAATATTGCGAGCAGGCAATTCTATAGACACCGGGTTTGTCGACGGCAAACCAAGTCGTTGTATAGCGGCCCGGCACCACATCCTGTTTGATGCGCAAGGCGGGAATGAAGAGGCTGTGAATGACATCCTGAGAGGCCATCGTCAGTTTCACCGGCAGCCCCGTCGGGACGTGGAGTTCGTTGATCTCGGCCTGCCCTTCCGGGTGCTGGAATTTCCACATCCACTGCTTGGCGACGATATCGATCTGCATTGCATCGACCGGAGGACGGTAAAGCCGAGCGAACAGATCGATCGACCAAACGTAAAAGCCCAACAAGGCGATAAAGGGAATGGCCGACCAGGAGACTTCGAGCGCCACGTTCCGGTTCGTCGCATGCTTGCGGTCCGCCGGGCTGCCGCGGCGGTATTTGACCGCAAAGACGACGAGGAGGATGAAGACCGGTGCAGACAGAGATACGATCAACACCGTGAACGCAATCACCAGCAGGTCCACCTGATGGCTATAGTCGGAAATGCTAGGAGGCCAGAGAGGAATGAAGTTCAAAATCCCCTCCCCTTGGTCGACCCCTGTACATGCTGGCGTTCGCGCAGCAGAGCATGGGCAATCAGCCCGCCGCCGGTCAGCATCGTCGCCCCACTGGCGAACTGCAGAATGACGCGGATCAGCGAGGAATATCGCCCGGTAACCGGATCATAATGATAGCAAAGAAGCAGAAGCTGATCGCTCCATCCGCCGATCCGCCCATCTCCAGCCTCCGTCAATGCCAGCTTCAGATCGGTGCCCCTCGGAGCCAGTCCGTAAAGCCAACGGCTCAATCGTCCGTCCGGCGTCAGCACGGCGACAGCAGCATCATGCGCATATTGGCCGATGTCCGGGTCCCAGACATAACGGTAGCCAAGCGCATCAGTCATGGTGTGGACATCGGGCGCCGCGCCGGTCAGCGCATGGATGCCCTTGACGGTTAGCTCGGGAAAGCGGCGTCGCAATTGATCGAGCGATGCCTGCGCCTCCTTTGGCCCCTCTTTGGGATCGATGCCGAAAGCGACGATCGTGAAATCGCGCGGCGGCCGGAAGGGCTGCTCTTCCACTGCTTGCATGAGGCCCGACAAGGTTACCCCGCAGATGTTCGGGCAATTGTGCAGCACCGGGGCCAGGAGGAAGGGCCTGCCGCCGGCGAGTTCGCGCAACGTCACACGGCGACCGGCCTCGTCCGTAAAAGCCCTCTCCAGCGGAATCTCCGCATTGGGCTTGCGGTCAATGCCAGTGGCCCTGAACGGATCGAAGGATGCTGCCGCTGCCTGGGCGGCGGCAAGCCCCAAAAACGCGAACACAAGCATCAGGCCGCGACGCGTCATCGCTTTCCCTCCTCTTGCCCGTCCTGATCCGGCCAGCCGCGAATGGCTAGGATCGCCATGGCGCGGTCGATCGGTATGTGGGCGCTCTGCGCCGCCCTGTCGGCCCATCCATAACCTTGCAATCGACCCTCGGCCTCACGCTGAACTTCATCACGATCAGCAGCGGGCGATACTGCGAGACGGGGACCGGCCCGCTCCTGCCGATCCCCGAAGATCGTTGCGGATGGCTCCGTGGTCGGCACGATCCAGCGAAGAATGCCGAAGACCAAGAGGATCGACAGCGCCATGCTGGAGAACAATCCGAGAGCTACCGCGAGGACAAAGCGTGGCGAGACATCACGCGTCTCGTAGTCCGCCATGGCGTTCGGTTCTTTCAGCCTTCGAACGAACGCGCTCATGACGACATCTCCGCAGCATGCCTCGATCTCAGCCACGCCAAGATGGCTCTGGAGCGGGAAAGGATCGCCAGGGCAAGCTGGATCAACCCGACGAGCGACAAAAGATAAGCCAGGATTGCATGACCCACATGCACCGCTAGCTCCGGTATCGTCAGCCAGGCATATTCCAGCAGCTTTCCGCCCAAAACGGCAAGCGACAGGCCGATCAGCCATCTGGGGGACCGGCGGATCGGTGGAAAGAACAGCAGGAATAGCGGCAGCAGATGCAGCAAGATAACCAGATATTCGGCCGTCGCCCAGATGCCGGCGCCGCGACGCTGAAACCAGATGACACCCTGCGTGAGATTGCCCGACCAGATGATGAAATGCTGCATGAACGCGAGATAGACCCAGAAGAGGATCGCCGCGAGCAGCAAGGCACCCAGCACGCCGGGCTGTCTTGCCGGGCCAGCCGACAGCCGCAAAATGATCAGCAGCGACAGCGCCGTCAGCATCTGTCCGGCTAAAATATAGAGCCCAAAGCCGGAGGAATGGAATTGCGGGTCGAGCGACATTTCCCAGTCGGTTGCCAGGATTCCATGCAAGGGCACGAAGACGACAAGCCCAAAAGCGGCAATAGACAATGACCTGCGCGAACTTACGATCAGAGCCAATGCTAGCCAGAACGAACCTGCAAGAATTGCCAAGGTTCGAATGTCGAAAAAGATAGTCGACAGATACACTCTCTTGAACGCGGCAAGCTGAGCCTCCCGCGCCCATTCATAGATCCATGGGAGACCGATCATGATCGGCAGGCATGCAAGGAGAAGAAGCGGCAGCAGCGACAACGACAGCTCCGCAACCATATTCAGATCGTCGCGCCAGACACCGGGAATGATGCGCATCATCATCGTCAGACACAGGGCGCCGAGTGGCAAGGTGCTCATGAAGACAAAGGCCGCCAACCAGCCGGTCAGCGCCGCTTCCGGCGAGAAAAACGAGGTGGCAAGTGCCACAAGGCAAAACATGACACCGCTTATCGCCAGCATTCGACTTGGTAACGCCTCGATACGGCTCATGATCCGGCGTCCTCAAGTCGTGCCCGATCCTCGGCCGGAAGAATTGCAGCGGGAGCATCCTGGCTGAGCTGGAGTGCGCGAATATAGGCCGCAATCGCCCAGCGGTCGGCGGGAGAAACCCTATCGGCATAGGAATACATCGCGCCATGACCATTGGTGATGATGTCGACGAAGTAGCGCGAGGGCGCGCTGCGCAACCGGTCGATATGGAAGCTGGGCGGATGTGGAAAGCCGCGTGCCGGCACAGTGCCATTGCCGTAACCGGCCGCATCGTGACATGGCGCACAATAAATGCCGAAGCGTTCCTGCCCGCGAAGGAGGATCCTGCCGCTCACGGCCGGTCGATTGGCCAAAGCCGCGTCTCGTTCGGGATCGTCACGTGCCACGGTCCCCGCCGGCGGCGCCTGCAACGCCTTGCCATCGGCAAAGAGCATGCTTTTCTCATAGGAATCGTAGCGCGGCTGATGGTTCATGTCGTCGCAAGCCGCAAGCGGCAGGGCAACCAAGACGATGAGCAGCGCGCGTCTCATTCCGGCTGCTCCGTATGTTCGACGGTTTCGACACGCACCGAACCCAAGCTTTCCAGAAAGCGACGCGTGCGTTGCGGATGGAAGCGGACGTCATTGCTGAAGAGGACGAGAAAGAACTTTTCGGAATTCGCTAGATGAAAAGCCTCGACGCTGAACAGCGGATGATGCAGGCGCGGCAGGCGGTTCAGCAGGAGCATGCCGAAGATTGTAAACAACACGGCGAAAAGCACGGTCAGTTCGAAGGTGATCAGAATAAAGGACTGCCAGGCATATAACGGCCGCCCGCCGATCTCGATCTGATAGGCATAATTGGTATAGAGCTGCAGGCCGTAACCGCCGGCCGCGCCGAATATCCCACCGAAAAGGGTCAGCCAAGGCACGATGTTTTCCTTGAAACCGAATAGATCGGTCAGCTCATTTATGGGGTAAGGCGTATAGGCTTCCATTGCGCGGAAACCCGCCTTGCGGGCGCGCTTTGCGGCTGCGATCAGCCGCTCCGGCCTGTCGAATTCGGCCAGAAGGCCGAAAACATCGCTCTTTGGGCTTGGTTCATGCATGGCTCAACTCCCCAGTTTCGCGCAGCGCTTCCTTGACCTCGAAAGCCGAGATGACCGGGAGGAAGCGCACGAACAGTAGGAAGGGCGTAAGAAAGACGCCGAGCATACCGGCATAAAGCCCCCATTCCCAGATGCTCGGATGGTATTCGCCCCAGGAAGAAACCAGATAGTCGCGATAAAGCGATGTCGTCAGCAGCATGTAGCGTTCGAACCACATGCCGATGGTGACCGACAGCCCGATCAGAAAGAGAAGGACCGGCTGGCGGCGAACGGAGCCAAACCATAGAAGCTGCAACGGCACGAAATTGAGGATGATGGCGCCCCAGTAGCTAAAGGCATAAACGCCGGTCAACCGGTCCATCAGCGTGCCCACCTCCTGCATGTCGCCGCCATAGAGGCTGTCGAAGACTTCTGCCTGATAGCCGTAACCCGTCATCAATCCCGTCGCCAGGAGGAAGCAGCCTAGCAGATCGAGATGCCGGCCGGTAACGAGCGCGCCGAGCCCCAAAGCATGGCGCAATACCACGGCGATCATCGCCACGACCGCGAAGCCGGAAAATGCCGCGCCGAGCACGAAATACGGTGGAAAGACCGTAGAGTTCCAGCCGGGGATCGGGCCGGCCGCAAAGAGCAGCGATATTTCCGAATGGACAGAGACCACCAGGGGCACGGCAATGGCGGCTGTCAGGCGGTAGGCCTGGTTCCAGCGTGCCCAATGCCTGGCTGAACCGCGCCAGCCGAGCGCTGCAAGACCATAAAACACCTGCTGCCAGCGCTTTTTCGCCCGGTCGCGGACGGTGGCAAGATCGGGGACGATACCGATATACCAGAAGAGCACCGAGACGGTGAGATAAGTCAGTACGGCGAAGAAATCCCAGCTCAACGGACTCTTGAATTGCGGCCAGATCGTCATCGTGTTCGGATAGGGCGCGATCCAATAGAAAAACCAGGGCCGTCCGAGATGCAGGATCGGATAGAGGCCCGCGCAGACGACGGCAAAAAGCGTCATCGTCTCGGCAAAGCGGTTCAGCGAGTTGCGCCAATGGGCATTGAGCAAGAGCAGCAGCGCCGAGATCAATGTGCCGGCGTGGCCGATGCCCAAAAACCAGATGTAGTTGGAGATCGCTAGGCCCCAGTTGACCGGAATATTGTTGCCCCAGACGCCGACGCCATAGACGAGCAGGACGGTGGCGGAGACGACGAAGCAGGCAAGCAGCAGCAAGGAGACCGAAAAGCAGATCCACCAAGCCATCGGCGCCGGATACTTCAGCGGGATCTGCGTAATCCTGGCGGTAGCCGCCGCGTTCCGGTCTGCCATCGGCTCGCTCATCCCGTGGTCTCCTTTTTGAGGATATTCCTGTCCTCGATACGAGCGAGATAGGTGGTTCGCGGTCGTGTATTGGCCTCCTCCAGCAACGTATAGTCACGCGACCCAGCCTTCAGGCGGCTGACGGCGGAGTCGGGATCGGCGACATTGCCGAAGGCGATCGCCTGGGTCGGACAGGCCTGCTGACAAGCTGTAACAATCTCGCCATCGCGGATCGGCCGACCTTCCCTGTCGGCCACGATGCGCGCTTCGGCGATGCGCTGGACACAATAAGTGCATTTTTCCATGACACCGCGACTGCGCACCGTCACGTCCGGATTGCGCATGGCCTTCAGGGATTCAGCATCGCTTCCGGTAAAGTCGAACCAGTTGAAGCGGCGGACTTTATAGGGGCAATAGGATGAGCATGTGCGGGTGCCGATGCAACGATTGTAGACCTGAAGGTTCAGCCCATCGATACTGTGGACGGCGGCGTTGACCGGGCAGCCCATTTCGCAAGGCGCCTGCTCGCAATGCATGCAGGGAACCGGTTCGAAATAGGACTTCGGCTCGGCGACATCCCCCTCGTAGTAGTGGTCGATGCGCAGCCAATGCATTTCCCGGCCTTCGACGATCAGTTCCCTGCCGACAACGGGAATGTTGTTTTCGGCCTGACAGGCCGTCACGCAGGCATTACAGCCGATACAGAGATCAAGATCGATCGACATGCCCCAGGAGGGGTCTGACTTCGACCTGTCCGGATAGAGCGATGGCGCCTCTTTCTTGCTATCCGGCCGCGATTGAGGATCAAGTTGGCTGAGATCCATGCTGCGGACGAAGTCGAAGCCGTCGATCGCCTGATGCAATTGTGTCGTCGCCACCGTCAGCGTCCTGCCGGTCGGCTCGATCATGATATCGTGTCCGTGCCAGAGTTGATCCGATCGCCTGAGCGCATAGGCGTCGTAACCAAGATTCGCCGCGATCGAGTCCCTCATCTTCCGGCCATACCCAAGGGTAATGGCGAGCGTATGCGCCTCCTGTCCCGGCAGGATCCATACCGGACCTTTAATGGAGGCGCCGCCGGCCATGAGCCGCACTTCCGCGCCGTTTTTCAGTGTCCTCTCCGCCGCAAGTTGCGGGCTGACGAGGATCACATTGCCCCAGGTGATTTTGGTGAGCGGCCGGGGCGTCTCCTGGGCCCAGGCATTTTCCGAAAGCGTACCATCCCAGACGCCGGTATCGGGTCGGATGACGAGTGTCAGCCCTTCATCGGCGCGGGCCGCAGGTGGAGGAATATTCCTGCCGGTAACCGTGGGAACGATCAGCGGCAACGCACTGCCTTCAACGAGGCCGCGGTTGAGACTGTCTCGCCATCGGCTGTCGAAGCCGCCCCCCCAGGCGGCCTTCCATGTCTGCTGCACAATGTCCCGATCGGCCGCCGTATGTCCCATCAGATTTTCGAGCACTGCCTGCGCCGAGCGGACATCATAAAACGGCCGGACGAGCGGCTGGATGAGGCTTACGGTTCCGTCGGCGGCGCGCGCGTCTCCCCAGCTTTCGAGATCATGTTGAAGCGGTGCATGCCATTGGCTGAGAGACGCGGTCTCGTCGACATGGAGCCCTGCGTGGATAGTGAGGCTTACTTTTTTCAAAGCCTTCCGGAAATCGAGGTCGGCCGACGCCATGTAGGCTGGATCGGTACCGATGATCGCCAACGTCGAAACCTTGCCCGCCTGCATGTCCGCAACAACGGTCTCCAGCGATCGCGCGCCGTCCGGCGGTGTGTCAATGACAGGCTCGGAGAAGCGCAAGGTGGTACCGAGGCTTTCGAGCTTTTCGTTCAATAGCAGCCCGAGCGCCTGGATATTCTTATCGTGATGCGCGCCGACGAGAAGCAATGCATTGCGCCGCGAGGCGCGGAGCGCATCCGAGGCGGAATCGACCCACCGCCGTTCTTTTGCGGAGAGATCGTCATCGCCGAGACCGTCCATCCCGATCCGCCTGCCGAGCGCCCGAAGCAGACGATCCATTGCGGAGACAGATGCGGCAAGCCGCATGTCCGCGACGGAGCCGGTGATCGACGGAGTGGGTTCGGCGACGAAGAGGCGGCATTGACCTTTCAGGGTCTGGCGCAATCGACGGCGATCGGCAAAGAGGCGTGCGTTGAGCGTCTGCCGTGGACCGGGGCCGAGGAAATCATCATCCAGGCTCACGATCGTCTCGACGTCGTCGAGGGCCGGATGCATCGCCAGCGACCGGCCGAATACCTGGGCGGTTGCAGCCAGCCGCGGTGCGTCCGGAACCGGATTGCAGACATGCCAGCGCGCCTTCGGCCAGCGCTCCATCATGCTATTGATTTGCCGGAGCATGGTCGGCGAGCTGATTGGGCCGGTCAGCAAACGAAAGCCCTCCCCCTGGGCTTTATCCAATGCGCTCGCATTTGCGGACATCTCCGCATCGAAGGCATTCCAGTCTGCCGGCTTGCCGAAGTGAAGCGGGGCCTGCGAACGGCCGGGATCATAGAGCCCAAGCAGTGCTGCCTGCGTGAAAGCGTCGGTAACGCCGCCTGACGCTGGATGATCCGGGTTGCCTTCCAACTTGACGGGTCGGCCAGTGAATGTCTTGCCGAGTACTGGCTGTGCATAGCCGGCAAAGATGACCGCCGTCGCATACCATTTCGCTTGAGCGACCGTGACACCTTCCGGCGCCTCGACATAGGGAAGTGCCGCCTCATCCTCCTCTCCCTTGCAGGCCGACAGGCCGGCAAGGGCCAGCGACGCACCCATGACCTTCAGCAGCGAGCGGCGGTTAAGACTGATGCCGCGACTGTGGAGCGCCGGGAACTCTTTTCTCGCAAACCGCTTGAAGACCTCGGTCTCGGATAGCTCGGCGAGATCCCGCCAGAATTGCCTCCCCGTCTTGCCGGAGAGCTGTTTGCGGATGGCCTCATTGGGGAATGGATAGCCGGTCATTGGATCACCTGTGACAAATGTTGCATTGGACAAGCTTCGTCGGCTCGATGCCGTAGGCCTTCACCACTAGCTCGCCGAAATCCTTGTGCTGTTCGGGATGAGCGTCCCAATCGGACCAGTCCATGCGCGTTACCTCGTCTGGGGGGCGCAGATTCGGTGCTGGGTTCCGGTGACAATTCAGACACCATTGCATCTGGAAGGGCTGGGCACGCGCCATTAGCGGCATTCGGTCGACGCGGCCATGGCAGGTCACGCAGGGAACGCCTCGGGCAATGTGGATCGAGTGATTGAAATAGACGTAGTCCGGCAGGCGGGAGATGCGGTTCCATAGCAATGGCACGTTCGCCGCCAGACTATGACGCACGGGAGCCAACATTCCCGCACCGGTCCATATCTGCGAATGACAACTCATGCAGATGTATGTCGCAGGCAGGCCGGCGCGAACGCTTGTCTCCACCGACGTGTGGCAGTAACGGCAGTCGATACCAAGTCCGGCAACATGGTGCTCATGGCTGAAGGGAATCGGCTGGTCCTGGACCCAGCCGACCAGCGTTCCATAACTCGAGCTGGCGTAACCGCCGATAAACAGCACGATCAGGAATATCAGGATGGCAGCGGCAAACAGGGACGCGCGCAGTCTCGTGTCAGCGGAAGCCGTGAATATCTGCACCACCAAATTTTCCTGAATTCGCTTTTGCGATCAAGTCAAACACGGATTTTGCTTGAAAGTTCCCAGCTCCAACGCCTTCGGGCCATAAAAGCCGATCGAGCTATGCGAAAGCCCGCTCGCCGCGGAACAATGTGCCGGGATCTTGGTTTTGTCCCGCGGATTGGCAAGGCTGCCGATCATTCTCGATGGAGAGCGATCATGAAACATCAACAACCTCGCGATGGCGCGCCGGGTACGACGGACCAATCGCCACGATGGGAGGGGCCAAAGGGATCAAAACCTGCCGGCTATCTTCCAGCCAAGGACGGTGGAGAAGCTGCGCGCGATGCTCTTGGTGAAAACATCAATCATCCGCGCAAGCGCAAGGTTTCCGACGCGCTGAAGCAAAAGGACGACGATTGACAGCGGCCCTCCTGCGACATTGTGACGTCACGATAAGGATGCTGGTACCATAGAAACGGCCGCTGGTTCGGATCAGCAGTTTTATCAGGAGGAGGGTCATGCCCCGCCCGAATGTCGGTTCTTCCTTCGCATGGTTTGCAAGCGCCTTAGGGATCGTCATTTCACTCATCGGGATTGGCGCTATCCGCTGGCGGGCTCGCCGAGAAGGTCCCCGTCGTCGTGGAGAGCTTGCGGGTCGAACCCGTCGAGCGTCACGCCTATGTCTGCGGCATGGCGAGGACATGCCGGGAGATCAAGGATTGACGATGGAAACGATCGCAGTCCCCCAGGTTTTCGTGCGCCACCAAATGACGAGGCGGCAGAGGACCTGAGCCTCAGGATTTAGAGGCGTGCTCCGGCTCCCCTTGCGCTTGTCCGCAGCCATGTCGTGAAGCTCCTTTTCGCTCATGGAGTCAACCATCTTTTTCGAAGCGCCTTTCAACTCCCTCTTCTTCTTTTCGCCGCGCTTGGCGGCAAGGGCGGCACCACCTGCCATCTGTTGTGATTTTGACTTTGCAGGCATGAAGGACCTCTGACGAGAACTCTTCTACCGGCGCAATTCCACCGGAAAATCTGACCGGACAATTCGGCCCGCGCGTGCCATCGGCTGACTTCTGGCTGGCAGCGATCATTGAAAATTCAGATGATGCCATCGTCAGCAAAACCTTGGATGGGAATATTACAAGCTGGAACAGGGGTGCCGAGCACCTCTTCGGAATCGTAGCGGAAGAAGCGATCGGCAAGCCGATTACAATCGTTATCCCAGACGATCGGCTTCACGAGGAAACAACAATTCTCGAACGTATTCGCCGAGGCGAGCCTGTCGAACATTACGAAACCGTGCGGCGACGTAAGGACGGCAGCACGGTCGATGTCTCCTTGATGGTCTCGCCGGTGCGCGATAGCAGCGGATCGATTGTCGGAGCATCGAAGATCGCACGAGATATTTCCGAGCTCAAACACGAGCGCGAACGCCAGATGTTGCTGTTGCGGGAGATGAACCATCGGATCAAGAATCTGTTCGCAATCGCCAATGCGTTGATTACCATGAGCCAGCGATCGGCCGCGAGCACCAAGGATCTTGCAGACGATTTGCGCGGCCGTCTCATTTCCTTGGCGCGTGTTCACGACCTGACATTGCCAAAACTGTCCGAAGATATAACCAATTGTGCGACGACGACTCTTTTTTCTCTTTGGGCGCGGTTCTTTCCGTACACCAGGAAGAAGGGCGGCAGCGCATACAGATCCGTGGTTCCGACGTCGCGATCGACGGCTCCGCCCTGACGTCCTTGGCATTACTGCTGCACGAATTCGCCGCCAACGCGGTGAATACGGAGCTCTCTCCATGCCGGAAGGGCAGATCAGGATCGAATTGAAAGTCGATGATCAGCTCGAACTTATATGGACGGAGACCGGGGGCCCCGCAGTTGTGGCGCCGGGAGATTTAGTTCTGCGTACCGTCGCGGCTCGGATGGGCCGGTGTGCTTTCGATGCCCTGCTGATTGTTCTCCGTTCTGTTAGTAGGCGCCGGCTGAGCCGATTGCCCGGCGGGAAGGGTACTGTCGATCGTCCCGCCCCGCGGCGCGTCACCGATGGACGAGGCTGGAGCAGATGGGGCGGTTTGAGACTTACTAGGCTCGATGTAATGACCCCATATCTCGACGCCCGCCCAAACAATCGCCGCCAGAACCAGCGCCGTAATCAAGACGATGAATACAGGCATGCCACGTACGCCTTGCCGGGCTTCGGTCGCCGAGAGCGGTTTTCTGTGTTCGTTGAAGGACGCCATGAAAGCCTCCGGTTGTTGAAGGATGCTAGTGATCAAACTCATATCCGCGGTGATGGTTCCGCTACACCACCGACATTCGATGAATGGGATAGGGAGCCGCGATGTCACAACCTGAGGCGTTGGCGACGCGCATGTCGTGGTGGCGGGGCGTGAACTGAGTCGTTGGACACCGATGCCACGCGGGACTTGGCTTTAGTTCGCCTGCCGTTCGATCTGCAACCAGAAATAACTATAGGGCTGAAACGTCAGTGGATAGGGATTGTCGCCTACAGTCGGGAACCTTGCCCGGCCAAACAGCTCTGTCGGCACGCCGCCCGCGCGCTCCGGCAAATCGATTCGTGCTGCTTGCGGCGTGTTCGAGAGGTTCGCGACGCAAAGCAGGCAGTCGTCGCGATACTCCCTGAGGTAGGCGATAGTGGCCGAATTGTCAGTTTGCAAAAACCGGATAGAACCTCGACCGAATGCTTCATGCTGGGCGCGAATTGCCAGAGTGCCGCGAATCCAGTTCAGGAGGGAATGCGGGTCATTCTCCTGGACTGCAACATTGATGACGCGAAACCCGAATTGGGCGCTATTGATGACTGGAAGCGCAAGCTTGCCCGAACTGCCGCTGGAAAACCCGCCATTCTTGCCGTTTGACCATTGCATCGGCGTGCGGACTCCATCCCTGTCGCCGAGTTCGAGATCGTCGCCCATGCCAATCTCGTCCCCGTAGTAAAGCACGGGACTGCCGGGCAGCGATAGCAACAGCATGTGCAAGAGCTCCACGCGACGCCTGTCTTGATCCATCAAAGGCGAAAGGCGCCGCCTGATCCCGAGATTGAGGCGCGCACGTCTGTCGGAGGCATAGGTGTCCCACAGGAAGTTCCGCTCGGCTTCCGTCACCATTTCCAGGGTCAACTCGTCATGATTTCTCCAGAAAATAGCCCATTGGCAGTTGTCAGGAATGTCTTGGGTCTGCTCCACCATCGTGACGATTGGCTGACGATCTCCCTTGGCGATTGCCATGAATATTCGCGGCATCAGTGGAAAGTGGAATGCCATGTGGCATTCGTCGTCCTCTCCAAAATATTCCCGCGCTTGTTCGGGCCACTGATTGGCCTCGGCGAGAAGAACAATACCGGGAAAGCTGGCATCGAGCGTTTTTCGAATGAGCTTGAGCAGCGCATGTGTTTCCGGGAGGTTCTCGTTGTTCGTCGCTTCGCGCTCGACGAGATGCGGAACCGCGTCGAGGCGGAAGCCGTCCACGCCGATGTCGAGCCAGAAGCACATGATATTCAACAGCGCTTCAATGACTTTTGGATTGTGATAGTTGAGGTCCGGCTGATGGGAATAGAAGCGGTGCCAGAAGTAAGCCCCGGCGACGGGGTCCCACGTCCAATTGGATCTTTCGGTGTCCACAAAGATGATGCGCGTCTCGGCGAACTTATCCTCGGTGTCTGACCAGACGTAAAAATCCCGTTCGGGAGAGCCGGCAGGCGCATGTCTGGCACGCTGAAACAAGGGACGCTGATCAGACGTGTGGTTGATGACCAACTCGACAATCACCCGCATCTTGCGCAGATGAGCGGCATCGACAAATTGTTTGAAGTCATCGAGGCTACCGAATTCCGGACTGATGCCTTGGTAGTCCAGCACGTCATAGCCATCATCGCGCCGGGGAGATGGATAAAAGGGCAGTAACCAGATCGCGTTGACGCCGAGCGATGCCAGATAGTCCAGCTTCTGCGTTAGTCCCGTGAAATCGCCGAAACCATCGCCGTTGGCATCGAAGAAAGACTTCACATGCAGCTGTTAGATGATGACATCCTTGTGCCAGAGAGGATAGCGAAGCTCGTGCTCAGTCTTGGCCAATCGCTTCACTCCTACCAGTTTCCACATTCGGTGGGTTCCAGCTTTTATAAACTAAAGGCAGGCGTCACATCTTCAAGGCCGTGGTTGCAAATCCAAGTTGAAGATGCGCGCTGACATCCGATGCGGTTGGTCGGGAACAATCAGCGATAGGGTTTGTTTAAAACAGCACAGTGCAAAGAAAAGTGCCGATTGGGGCTAAGACAAGAGCATTTCAAAATCCAGCGTGGCCTTTATCACCCAAAGACAGCTACGGTTGATTTGATTGTGATGCCTCCTTGGTGGCTCCGGCGCATTTGGCGACCGGTCGCAGCGCGGAACACTTGCAGCAATTGCAGTGCGGGCGGTACGCGGGACCAAAGGATCTTTCCGCTCTCCTTACCGCTCCGGTCTCTTCGCACAGCTTGGCCGATAACAACGCGCTGAGACCATCGGAAGCTGATTTCATGGAAATACAGGTCGGCAAGTTCCGGGCTGATGTGATGAAAGACACCCGCGATAGTTCGTCGAACCCGAGCGTTGAACCCTTCGGCCGAGTTGACATGGACGGTATCGCGGACATATTCGCGGCTGGAATGATTGACCGTCTCATGTACGGCGAAGCTCTCGCCTATGGCAACGAATGCCTTTGCTTCATCACTCATCAAATGCGCATGAAGTTCGACTTGCGGCGCAATCACACCTACGGCAGCACGCAATGAAAGGCCGGTGACGACCGCGGCACTGGCATCGCCCGCTGGGGAGCCAGGAGTGACCTCCGCCAGCCGCTGCACAATCGCCATGACCGGCGTTTTCTGTGTTTTTGCCTGCCCTTTGCGGCCTCGCCCCCGCGGCGGATCATCGGGATGCTTCCCGGGTCTACCACCAAGATAGAAGTGGTCGACTTCGACCGTGCCGTCGAGCATATGCTCGGGCGCCACCATGAGGCCCAACGCATAACCGATCCGCCGTTCTGCGCCGCCTCTCCCCGTATCTTGGAGAGGTGACAGGCAAACGCATTTGCAATGTGCAAGGCTCGCACGGCCGCATTGCGGTAGCACTCGCGCGGCAGGGCGTGGACGTGACGGTTATCGATTTCTCAGAGGAGAATCGGCGCTTCGCGCTCGACCTCGCCGCAGCCGCCGGGGTGACGATCGACTACGCCCTCTGCGATATCATGGAGGCGGGTGGTCTAGTTAAGGCTCGCGACTTCGATGTTCTTGTCCTTGAGCTTGGAATTCTCCACTATCATCAAGATATCGAAGGCTTTTTCACCGTGATGCGCAAGCTTGCGAGAGATGGCGGCACTCCTCCTCCTAAACGAGTTTCATCCGATTCAGAGAAAGCTGTTCTGGACCGAAGGACCGCAGGATTATTTCCAGACCGACCTGGTGGAGGCCGACGTGCCAAACCCCGACGTCACAGGCGTAAGCTTGGGAAGGTGCTTGTATCGCTTTTGGACCTTGGGCGACATTCTGACGGCGGTCATCAAGGCCGGGTTCACCATCGTTAGGCTGGACGAGCATCCGGATAGAACGGACTCAACTATTCCGGGCTCCTTCACGTTGCTCGCGCTTGCGTAATCTTCGTCGCGGTCCAGCATGACGGTCTGGCGACTGGCCAAGCGGGAATAACCGGCGATCCAGTTAAGTAATTCGCTATGTTTCTACAGCCAATTTGGAAAAGATCTCAAATACCGCCAAACCGCTCAAGCATCTTTCGAAGCTGAACGTTCTGTTGACGCAGATGTTCTGCCAGCAAGCCCTGCAACCG
>NZ_JBFUPL010000019.1:0-76383 GCF_041355235.1 Rhizobium sp. RCC_161_2
CCTGCCCCCGCAACCAAACTTCAAACATCCCCAGCAATACATAAACACCCGCCCCGCCAGGCTCTTGACGTCTAATGTCAATCCGCAGTGCCAAAGCCACATCGCTCCCAAAAAGATCACATAATCATCCGAACAAGGCCCGCCGGGTAAAACCAGCGGGTTTCTTGACGTTTGATGAAATCGGAAATGCAAGTGTTCGCAGCAAAACCAGTGGGTCCGGCCTTACTCCGGAACGGACTGCGTCATGATCTCGCTGCGCAGAACCGGTCCTTCATCTCCGAAATAGGTCTTCAACAGCTTCGGAAAATCATCGGACTGGTAAAATTCGGTAAGCGTCTGATCCACGAGGAGGCGGAAGGTGGAATCGTCGCGCCGTAGCGCGATCCCATAGGGCTCATGTGTGAACAGGCGGTTGCCGATCGCCAGCGCCGAGGGCGCGCGCGCATGCGCGGCAAGGCTGATAAGGAGGGCGCGGTCGGCGAAATAGGCGTCGATCTTGTGGTTTTCGAGCGCATACAGCCCATCCTGATGGTTGGGGAAATCGACGACGCGGGTTTGCGGGACATCGGGGCCGAGGGCCTCACGCAGCGTTGCGCCCGTGGTGGTGTCCGCGCGGACGCCGATGATGCTTGCCGAAGGCGATTTCGTATCCGTGGCCCGGGTCGGGCGTTTGTCGAGGAAGAGGATCTGCAGGTATTCGGGCGAATCCTTGCGCAGCAGCGCGCTCGCGCCGGTCAGGAAGATCGGCTGGGAGAAGTCGACGCTTTCACGCCTGGCAAGATTGATGGTGACGGCGCCGCAAAGAAGATCGATCTGGCCGCTTTTCACCGCGTCGAAGCCGTCGGCCAGAGTGATTTCGATATAATTTCGCTTCACCTGCGGAAGCTTGCGGGCGACCGCATCGGCGATCTTGCCGCAGAGATCGATGGTATATCCCGCCGGATTGCCGTCCTTCTTCTTGAACGAGAAGGGGGCCTCGTCGGTGATATAGCCGATCCGGATGGTTCCTTTCTGCGCGATAAGGTCGAGCGTTTGCGCGGCGGCAGCGTTATGCGCTGCAAGGCCAAGGGCGAGGCCTGCCAGAACCAACCGTCCGATACATTTCGCCAGCATGATCTTCATCTCCGAAAGAATGGTGGCGATTGCAAGCGCTTGAGGGGAGATTATGGCCTGCCCGACATTTGTCAACGGTGGATTGTTTTCGGAAAATTTCGCGGCAAGCTTGCGTATCTTAGGGATCACGAAGAGTTTCGTTATCATCCCGCGCGTTTTCACTTAATCCAGGGTGCATGATCAGGCCAATGCGACCTTGGGACTTGGAGAGAGGGACGTCATGAGAGATATCGGCGGTGTGATGCGGAATTCGGGCTTTGCTTTCGGCATTGGTTTGATGGCGCTTAGCGCGGTCCTGAGCCCCTTTGGCGCTTCAGTGGCTTCCGCCCAGACCATCATCGACGACTGGCAGACGGTGAAACCGCCGGCGGCGCCGGAGCTGAAGCCGGTGACGGTCGATTTGAAGACGACGGCGCTGCTGATCCTTGATTTCAATGGTGCGCAGGATCCGACCAAGGGGCCGTGCAACAAGAATACCAAGCCGCGCTGCCTTGCCTCCGTGCCGAAGGTCAAGGCGATGCTGGACGAGGCGCGCGCCAAGAACGTGTTCGTCGTCTATAGCCTCGCAGGCAAGGGTGAGCCGCAGGACATCGCAACGGATCTTGCGCCGCTGGCAAGCGATCCGATCGTGAAATCCGGTCCGGATAAATTCATCGGCACCAATCTTCGCAATATCCTCGCCGACAAGGGCATCCAGACAGTCATCGTCACAGGGACTGCGTCGGAAGGCGCGGTTCTCGATACTGCTACCGATGCGGCGCTGAACGGCATGAACATCATCCTGCCCGTGGATGGCATGTCTTCGACCGAGCTTTACGCGGAGCAATATGTGGCCTGGCACATGGTCAATGCGCCCGGCGTCTCGCAGAAGACGACGCTGACCCGGATCGATATGATCAAGTTCTAGTCGCTCGCCTAGTTTGCCGGTAAATTCATAACACACCCCACTCTCGCGTTCGGAAGTGGGGTGTTTTCGTTTGCAGCGGACAGATCTTTCAGGACAGGGTTTCGCCGAACAAATTCAGCAGGCGTTTCCAATGCCGTTCAGCGCCCGTTTCGTCGTAGACGCCGTGGTCGGGGACGGTCCAGCCGTGGGCCATGCCGACGTAGTTCTCGATGATATGATCGACGCCGCCAACGCGGAGCGCCTCGGCGAGGCGGGCGGATTGTTCCGGGGGGAAACTGTTGTCGACGCCGGCCACGCCGACATAGACGCGCGCCTTGATGTCGGCGGCAAGACGATGCGGGCTGTCTTCGGCGTCGCTGGCGAGATTGCCGCCATGGAAGCTTGCGGCGGCCGCGATGCGGTCGGTATAGATGGCAGCCGCAGTGAGTGCGCGGCCGCCGCCCATGCAATAGCCGACGGTGCCGACCGGGCCTTCGGCGCCGGCCGCCGTTAGCGCGTCGAGGAAGGCGGCGCTATCGCGCTTGGTCATGTCTTGCGTCGTGCCGCGTAGCATCGTCATGATCGCTTCGCGCGAGGCCGGGTCGCCGAAAGCGTTGCCATTGAAGGGGCCATAATCGCCGAAGCGATAGAAGAGATCGGGCAGAAGCACGGTATAGCCGGAATTGGCAAGCCGCTGCGCCATGCCATAAAGCGATGGGCGCGGGCCCATGGCATCCATGTAGAGAATGACACCGCGCTCAGCGGAGGCACCATTGTCGGGGCGGAAGAGCGAGGCTTTCGCGACGCCATCGTCTGTATTGATCTCAATATCCTGTTTCATCGTCAAATCCCTTGCGGTCCTGGTTCGAATGGTCGTTCCCCCAAGCCGGCACTTTGGCAAATGGCCGGCAGGCGCTCAACGGCATTTGCCTTTTAAAGGGATGCGGCGGAGAGATCGGCGATCAACATCTCTTGAGTTCCCGCTTTTGCCATCGGTGGAATAGTATCCCGGACGACGGCGTCGATGCGCGGGGCCGATGGAGGATGCATTCCCATGTCTTTTCGTCAGATGGTTCCGGGCCTTGCGCTGGTCTTTTCCCTTGTCTCGACGCTCGCCTTTGCCGCACCGCCGGAGCAGGGCCACACTGGCGGCGGGGGTGGCGGCAGCGTTCTTTCCCTGTTGCCGGCTGATGCGGTCAGCGAGCATCTGCTCAATGCCGATGGCAAGAGCATTCCCTATACGGCGACGGCCGGAACGCTTGATCTTTTCGGCCAGGATGGCGCGCGCACGGCTGCGATCTTCTATACCGCCTATGTCGCCAAGGATCGGGATGCCAACAGGCCGATCACCTTCGTCTTTAATGGCGGGCCGGGGGCGGCCTCAGCCTTCCTGAGCCTTGGCCTGGTCGGCCCGCGTATTCTCGATTTTGGTCCCGACGCCCGCGACGGCGCCAATGCCAAGCTGGTCGACAATCCCAGGAGCTGGTTGAATTTCACCGATCTCGTCCTGATCGACCCGATCGGCACCGGCTGGAGCCGGACGGTCAAGCCGGACGACGCCAATGACTTCTACGATGTGCGTGCGGATGCCGACAGCCTCGCCAAGGCGGTTGCGCTTTATGTCGCCCACAACGGGCGGGCCTCTTCGCCGAAATATATTCTCGGCGAGAGCTATGGAGGGTTCCGTTCGGCAAAGGTCGCCACCAGCCTGCGGCGGGAGCAGGGTATCCTGCTTTCCGGCATCGTCATGCTGTCGCCGCTGATCGAGGGACGGCTCGTCTTTGGGGCGAATGATCTGGCGTTCGGCGCGGCGCTCGGATTGCCGTCGCTGGCGGCCGCCGAACTGGAGCGGCAAAATGCCTTTAGCGAGCAGGGGGTGAAAGACGCCGAGACATTTGCGCTGAACGAATATCTTCCGGCGCTGGCAGGCCCGCCGCCGACCGGCGATGCAGGCCGCGCCTTCTATGGGCGCGTGGCCAAGCTGACGGGTATCCCCGAAGATGTCGTTGCTCGGAACCAGGGCTTTCTGGGCGGCGTCTATCAGAAACACTCCGATGGCGCCGGCGCGGATGTTGCCAGTATGTACGACGCCTCGTTCCTGGCGCCCGATCCCTATCCCCAGTCGGATGCCGAGCATGGCGGCGATCCGATCCTGGATGGTTTTGTGCGTGCTTATGGCGGCGCTTTTTCGAGCTATGCGCGCGACGAACTCGGCTTCCATACCGACATGACCTATACGCTGTTGTCGAATTCCGTGAACGAGCAATGGAACTGGGGCGGCCGTAAAGGCGGTTCGCGGCTGAGTGCCAGCGCGACGGACGATATCAAGGAAATGTTGTCGCTGGTGCCATCCTCCCGGCTGCTGGTGGCACAGGGCTATAGCGACATCATCATTCCCTTCGGCGTCAACAAATACGTGCTCGATCACATGCCGCCGGCCTTTGCCGACCGCGTGGCGCTGAAGCTCTATCGCGGCGGGCATATGTTCTACACGCGGCCGACGTCGCGCGAGCAGTTCACCGCGGATGCTGAGGCATTCTTCACGGCGAAGCCGGCAACGCCGCCCGCGGCGCAGTCGAATTAGAGCGGATGCATGCCGCTGTCAGACGTTCCTGGCAACCATGCCGACGATGGTTTCGAAGAGTTCGGCCTGTGCTTCCTCAGCGGTAATATCCCCGGTCGCCGCGGCATAGGATAGCGCTTCGGCCGCACCGAGCATGGCCCACAGACCGGCGGAAGCGATGGTGCCGGCCTTTGCAAACGGGGAGAGGGCGATCCGGCATTTCTCGATGAACACGGTCTCATAGTCGCGTTTGATCTTTTCGAGCTCGGGTGAGCCAGCCAGTGCCGCGATTACGCCGGGTATTTCACGCCCCTGAAGCAGCACGCAATCGACATAGGCGGCGGCGATGACCGATGCCCTGTCGGTCAGGGTCGGCTCGCTTGCCTGAAGTGCAGCGTCCATGGCTGTCGTCTGCCGCGCGTCGAAATCCTGGTAAAGGGCCGCCAGCAGGCCCGGGCGCGTGCTGAAATGATCGTAGACCACAGGTTTGGTGATGTTGGCCCGCTCGGCAAGGCGGCCGAGCGTCAGCGCTTCCGTACCCTCGTCGCGGATCACCTGCCATGCGACGGCCAGAAGCTGGCGATGCCGCTCCTCTCTCGTCAACCGGCGGCGCGGTGGCGAGTTGGAAGCCTGTTCCAGATCTTCGGTGCTTGACATCACTATATACCAAAAGTAACTTACTAAAAGTATATAAGATGTTCTCCCAACCCGCAATCCGTTCGCAGGAGCTTTTGCCATGCACGCGCTTATCGTTGTCGCGCATCCCGATCAGAGGTCACTCAGCCATAGTGTCGCGGCACATATTGCCGAGAGCATGTCCCTGTCCCGAGAAGGCGACACCTCCGAAATCGCCGATCTCGCGGCGGAGGCTTTCGATCCGCGATTCACCGCAGCCGATATCGCTCTCCATCTGAGGCAGGCGCCGCCCGCCGCTGATGTCGCCGCAGAACAGGCGAGGATCGATCGAGCCGATGCCCTCGTGCTGGTCTATCCCGTCTACTGGTGGTCGATACCGGGGCTTCTCAAGGGATGGATCGATCGGGTGTTCACCAATGGCTGGGCCTATGATGAAGATCCGGACGGAAAATCGGAGAAGAGGCTTCGCCATCTCAAGGTTCATCTGGTCGCCATCGGCGGTGCCAGTCTGCGCACCTATGCGCGGCACGGCTATTTCGGCGCGATGAAGACGCAGATCGACCACGGGATCTTCGGCTACTGCGGCGCGCGCGTTGTTACATCAGAGCTTCTGCTCGGATCGGAGCCGCAGGATGTGGCATCTCATCTGAAGGCGGCGATCGCCATCGGCCGCAATCTCTTTCATGCACCTGAGCGACAAGAGACGGCGGACGCTGCGTGAACGGGTAGCGGCTAATCGTGCTGTATCTGAAACAGATGCTTGATGCGGGCGCTCAGCGAGCTGATGGGAGCGCCGTTGACCAGCATGTCGCTGGCGCCGAAGAGGTGATGCTCGGCTTCGACACGCTTTGAGAGGATGGCGCCTAGCTCTTCGGCGAGGGAAGGTCGGTCGCGCAGCAGCGGCGCCAGGCAATCCTCGCCGATCTCGTAGGTCACGACGAAGGTCAGTGCCCGGATCGTGCCGACTTCATTGGCATCCATCAGCAGACCGCCTTCGCCGAAATAGTCGCCGGGGGCAAGTCGTGTCAGTTCGATTTGCCGCTGAGCCTCTTTGCGGGTGATGCTGACGACGCCGGAGCGCACGATCGTCAACGCCCGCAGCCGGGTTCCCTGCTCGGCGATGACGGTGTCCTTGCGATAGGTATGGCGCTGCATATGCGATGCGAGGTGTTCCTTTTCGTCTTCGGTCAGCGACGAGAACAGCGGAATATTGTTGAGCAGCCGCCAGGGCGTACCCGGATGCTGGGCGACGCTCGCCGCCGCCTCGGCTCGCTCTTCCGGCGGCATGATGATCGCACCGGGAGGGCCGGCAAGCTTCAGGCCGCCGGCTTTCGAATGACGGTAGATGAGATCGTAGATTTCGTTCTTGGCGGCGGTGGTCTGCGATATGTCGCGGATGCGGAAGGTCAGTTGCAGCTCCACGGCCTGCGCGTCGATCGAATTGACCATCACACTGGGCTCGGGCGTCTTCTGGATCGTGTTGCAGCTGATCAGCACGTTGCGCATCACCTCGGCGATGACGTTCGGCTGCGTGGTCGGCTGGACACGCACGGTGATGGTGACGCCGTGGCTCTCGTCAGGGCTGGAGAGATTGGTGATCCGCGTCTTGGCAAGGGTGCTGTTCGGAATGACGACGAGGTCGTTGGTGCCGTTGAGCAGATGCGTGGCCCGCCAGTTGGTTTCGACGACGCGGCCCTGGATATCGTTGTCGAGCACCACCCAATCGCCGATGGAATAGGGCCGGCCGAGATTGAGCGCCAGGCCGGAGAAGACATCGCTCAAGGTGCTTTGCAGCGCCAGGCCGAGAATGATGGCGAAGACGCCGGAAGTGGCGATCAGCGTGCCGATGGGAACGCTAAAGACATCGGCGACGACGGAGAGAATGGCGCCGAGATAGATGATGCCGACGACCACATCCTGCAGCAGCCGGCCTTCGCGCGGCTTGCGCTCGAAGATCAGGAACAGCCGGACGAAGGCGACCAGCACCCAGGCGGCGTTGAGCCACCAGACGATCTTGGCGAAGCCGGTGAAGACACGCAATGTCACCGTGCCCTCAGGCGAGCTCTGCTCATAGGGCACGATGCCGTGGTAGAGTAGAAGCGCGGTGAGGCTGACAAAAAAGGCGATCTGCCCGATCAGTCGGCCGGCGCGCCGGTGGCGAAGCAGGAAGCGGCTGACGAATGTGCCGATGACCACCAGGATGCAGAACTGGACGATGGGATCGGCGAGAAGCGCAATGGACATGAGGACTTGGCCGCAATCGGTCGTTCGGATGACCGGTAAATTGGCACGAACGCTGCCGCAATACCATATAGGATGGTGTGCTCGTTTTCCCGCCCCTTCAGCCTTGATCCTCGGGCAGGGCCGGCGCATAAGGTCGTCATCGTCTTATCCTCGGGATAAGACTTGATATTTAGATGACGATTATCATCTTACATCTGTCATTTCATCCTGCTATCTGCTCCTGACGGGCGCACCTCCCAGCGCCCCGGCATCATCAAGGAATACCCATGACACAGTCTTTTGTGATTAGCGGCGATCTGCTGATTGGCGCGGAGTCGACCGGTAAAAACAAGTCCGCGCGCGCCATCAACCCGGCGACCGGCGGAAATCTCGAGCCTGCCTTCGCCATTGCCAGCGAAGCGGAGGTGGCCCGCGCCTGTGAGCTTGCTGGCCAGGCGTTCGACACCTATCGCGCTACCACGCCCGAAGCCCGGGCGACGTTTCTCGAGACCATCGCCGACAAGATCATGGAGATCGGCGATGCGCTGATCGAGCGCGCCACGGAAGAGACCGGCCTGCCGGTCGCCCGCCTGCAGGGCGAGCGCGCTCGCACCGTCGGCCAGCTCCGCCTGTTCGCGCAAGTGGTTCGTTCCGGCGAATGGCTCGACCTGCGCGTCGACCCGGCTCTGCCGGAACGCAAGCCGTTGCCGCGCCCGGATCTGCGCCTGCGCCAGATCGCGCTCGGCCCCGTCGCCGTCTTCGGCGCCAGCAATTTTCCGCTCGCCTTCTCGGTTGCCGGCGGTGATACGGCTTCGGCGCTGGCGGCCGGCTGCCCCGTCGTCGTCAAGGGCCATCTCGCCCATCCGGGCACCGGCGAGCTGGTCGGCCGTGCCATCCGCGCGGCCGTTGTCGCCTGTGGCCTGCCGGAAGGCACCTTCTCGCTGCTGACCGGCGCCAACGAGACTGGCGCAGCACTGGTGCGTGATCCGCGCATCAAGGCTGTTGGTTTCACCGGCTCTCGTGGCGGTGGCCTAGCGCTCGGCGCGATCGCAGCCGCAAGGCCAGAGCCGATCCCGGTCTATGCCGAGATGAGCAGCGTCAATCCGGTCTTCCTGTTTCCGGCAGCGCTTGCCGCCCGCGCAGAGGCGATCGGCAGCGGTTTCATCGATTCGCTGACGCTCGGCGCCGGCCAGTTCTGCACAAATCCCGGCCTGGTCTTCGCCATCGACGGCCCCGATCTCGACCGTTTCGTCGATGCCGCCAGCGCGGCGCTTACCGGCCGTGCCCCGGCGCCGATGCTAACGCCCGGCATCCATGCCGCTTTCGACAATGGTGTTGCGGCTTTAGCCGGCCATGAGGCAGTAAAGATCGTTGCTCACGGCGCGCCTGCCGAGGGCGTCAACCGTAGCCCCGGCATCTTCTTCGAAACCGATGTCAAGCAGTTCCTTGCCGATGAGCGGCTCGGTCACGAGGTCTTCGGCGCTGCGAGCCTGCTGGTGCGCTGCAAGGATATCGACCAGATGATCGCGGTTGCCGAAAAGCTGGAAGGCCAGCTCACCGCGACATTGCAGCTCGATGCGGGCGACCATGCCATTGCCGTCAAGCTGCTGCCGGTGCTGGAGCGCAAGGCCGGACGCATCCTCGCCAATGGCTGGCCGACCGGCGTCGAAGTCAGCCACGCGATGGTGCATGGCGGCCCGTTCCCGGCGACATCGGACAGCCGCACCACTTCGGTCGGCACCCTTGCCATTCGCCGCTTCCTGCGCCCGGTGTCCTATCAGGATATTCCGGACGGCTTGCTGCCGGTGGAATTGCGGGATGAGGAGGTCAAGGGGTTGCCGCATCTGCTGGATGGCATCCGCAAGGGCAATTGAGCGAGACCTCAATATCTAATAGCGATTGAGGAGATTGCCACCCTTTGGAAACGGGCCATTTTGGCCCGTTTTCTGCTTCCAGTTGATGTTATGCCGCTGTGCTGTGGCGGGCTTCGAGATGCGCCTTATAGTGCTGGAGCGATAGCTCCGCTCCGAGATGGGATAGTTCGGTGGCGACTGCCTCCGCCGCATGTTCTGCTGGCTCCATGACGCGTTCGAACATCTCTGCTTCATAGGCTCTGACGGCATTTCTCCAGTCGTCGTTTTCCAGAAGCTGACGGCCAAGTTCGGCCGCATCCAGCATAGCCGCGTTCACGCCTTCTCCACCGAAGGGCGACATCACATGCGCGGCGTCGCCCAGAAGCGTTATTCCGATACGGTTCTGCCAGCGATGCCCGACCGGCAGCGCATAGATCGGCCGCGAGACGATATGGTCATTGCTTGCGTGGATGAGGGCGAGGATCTTCGGCGCCCAGCCTTCGAATTCCGCGGCCAGCTGTGCGCGGGCTGACGCCGGCGACGCAAAGTCAAAGGCTTTGTTGGCCCAGTCGGCGGGCACGCGGAAAATCGCGTAGCCCCTGATGTGGGCATTGCCGTTGCGTTGCACGATCATGCCTCTGCCGTCAGCCTCGACACTGATCTTGCCACGGCCGACAAGGGCAGCGAGCTCGGGATGGCTGGCGTCGACGTCGTCGATGCCGAATTCGATGAAGCTGATGCCGCTATATTGCGGGCGGTAGTGGGAGACCAGCGGCCTTACCTTGGACCAGCTGCCATCGGCACCGACGACGAGATCAAAGGGGCCAGCCGTTCCGTGTTCGAAGAACAGGTCGTAGGCGCCGTCGTCCCGAGGACATACCTCGCGCAGGTCGTGGTTCCAGCGGATGATGTCCGCCGGCAGGGAGGCGAGCAGGATCTCGCGCAGCGCCGTGCGGTCCACTTCAGGCCTGTCGGATTCGTCGGCCTCGTCATCGGCAAACAGCAGCGTACCGTTCTTGTCATAGAGCCGGCTCCCCTGATCTTCGTAGCGCGCGATCTGCAGGAATTCTTCGTAGAGGCCGGCGTGGCGCAGCGCCAGCTGGCCGGATTCGACGTGCAAGTCGAGCGTTCCACCCTGCGGCCGAGCGAGTGCGTGCTCCTCGCGTTCGAAGACGGTGGTTTTCACTCCGCCCTGGTGGAGAATGCGGGCGAGTGTCAGGCCGGCGGGGCCTGCGCCGATGATGGCGATACGGGGATAAGATGTCATGGACAAGATTCTCTTCTTTCTGTAGATAGGTACCTATACAAATCAGCATAGGTACCTATACAAGTGACGAAAATATGACCGATTGGGACTTGTTCGAGAATCCGGCGCCGCTCATCAACATGGCGTCGCGCAGCTTTGCGCGGCTCGGCGAGCGTCGAGTGAAGGCGTTGGGCTTCAACATCGGTCAGCTGCCGGTGCTCTACCTGCTTCGGAATGGAGCGCGGATGTCTCAGAAGGAATTGGCGAAGTTCGCCAAGATCGAGCAGCCGTCGATGGCGCAGATGTTGGCCCGCATGGAGCGCGATGGTTTGATCCGGCGCACGCCAGACCCGGCGGATGGGCGCAGCAGCCTCGTGTCATTGACCGAGGCGGCCCTCGCGAAGCTTCCCGCAGCCCGCGATGCTTTGGACGAGGGACGGGAGATGGTTCTGGCGGGATTCAACGACGACGAGGTTCAAATGCTGCTGCAATTGATGCGGCGACTTAATCGGAACCTGGAGCGGATGATCTTGGAAGAAGATGTGTCGTAGGCACGCTTCTTTGCGTGCCTACGGTATGGGTTTGGCGTCGCCGGTTGGTCAGATTTCCGCGTAGACAATCCCCGTGAACGAGCCCGCATGATGCAGCAGCTCGCGTTCGCCTGAGCCATCGAGGCTGGCCGAATAGAGATTGCCGCCGATGTCCGTGAAGAACATGCGGTTGTTGGGGAGGTCCAGCGACAGGCCGATGCCTTCGTCGAGGCCCTCGAGGACGACTTCGGAGGTTGCCGCGAGATCGTCCATCTCGGCGCGGTTGACGGTATTCCCGCGTGGAAGATTACCGCGGTCGGTCCAGTAGATGGTGTGGGTGGCGAGATCGAGTTCGAGGTCGATCGGCTCCGGCAGCTTGTCGAGCAGGACTTCTATATCGCTGCGGCTCGTTGCCGTCTCGCCTTTCGGGATATTGATGCCGGCGCGGAAGATGCGGCCGAGGCCGGCGTCCGGTGGACCTTTCTGCGTCCAGTAGATCTGCCCGAGCGGCAGGTCGAGCGCGATGCCGACGCACCAGCGTTCGATATCGGCGCTGTCTTCCGGGCTGTCGCCGTTCTGCACGAGGGTTTCAATGTCGGAGCCGTCGATGTTGGCGCGCATGACACGCATGCCTTCACGATCGCACCAGTAGAGCTTGCCGTTGCCGTAATCGATCTGGATCTGCTTCGGCGTTACCAGCGTACTGCCAGGCGGGATCAG
Source organism: Rhizobium sp. RCC_161_2 (assembly GCF_041355235.1). Classification (NCBI taxonomy): domain Bacteria; kingdom Pseudomonadati; phylum Pseudomonadota; class Alphaproteobacteria; order Hyphomicrobiales; family Rhizobiaceae; genus Rhizobium; species Rhizobium sp. RCC_161_2. Next base: position 11,771 of record NZ_JBFUPL010000019.1, read on the forward strand.
CGTCACATGGTTGCTGCCGTCGAGATCGATGCGCTCGATCGAGCCGTCATGGGCATTGTAGTCCGTGCCCATTTCCGTCCAGTAGAGCCAACCGTTTTCGCTGTCGACGAGAATGCCGTCCGGGCTGCGGCCCGGTCGCTGGTTGATCAGTTGGAGGTCGGTACCGTCGATGGCGGAGGAAAGAATTCGGCCGTCATTGATGTCGAGGAAGAACAGCCGTTCGGTGTTTTCGGGGGAGGTGGCAGGCGTCCGTGCTTCTGCTTCAGACATGAGAGCATCCTTTCAAAGGGGCGGATCTGCGGATCACAGCAGCGCGATGATGACATCGCTTGATGACAGCATCATTCGTCTTCGTGGTCTTATTGAGGATCTGCTGCGATGCAGCGAAGATCAAGCGCCGAGATGTCGCGGGTCATGCTTCGCCCAATGCGATCGCTGTCATGTCGAACGCGGTCGGCATCTGCGATTCCCGCCAGCGCCCCGGCGTGAGGCCGACAGATTGCGAGAAGACGCGCGTCAAATGGCTCTGATCGGAGAAGCCGCACATCAATGCGATCTCAGCAAGCGGCGTTCCCTTGCGCATCAGCTCCTTGGCGCGATCGACGCGGCGCTGCATCAGCCAGCGATGCGGCGGGATGCCGGTGCTGCGGGCAAAGGCGCGGGCGAAATGGCTGGTGGAAAGGCCGCAATTGCTGGCAAGCTGCGCGAGGGACACATCCCGATCCAGCCGGGCATTGATCGTATCGCGGGCACGTCGCAACTGCCATGGCGTCAAGCCGCCGATAACAGCGGATCGCGCCATCGGCGCGCGACCATAGCGCTCCGCGATATGTGCGTTGAACGCCCTGCCGATGGGATCGATGAGCAAAGAGCTTGTCTTATCCGGATGTTCGACGGCCGGGATCAGGCGGGACAACAGGTTTTCGAGGACGGCATCGCCGCCAGCGCAGCCGGGTGCGAGCGAGAGTTCGATGATCCGATCGAAGCTGTGGCGTGACAGATAGAGGCTGATGGTCTCCTTGTCATTCGTCTCCGCAGGCGGGTCGAGGATCAGGCGGGCAAGCGCGATCATGCCGTGAGGAAAGGGGATGATCGGAATGACGTATTCGCCAAGCTTGACCTGATGCATCGCCGGCTCGTGACGCTGTAATTCAAGTACGAAGGCAGGCGCCTCGGGACAGTCGAGGTCAATGCCGTTTTTGCAGAGGATAGCGCGAAGCGGACGCACCGGCGCGCTCAGCCTGAAATAGTCTTCGGACCCTGCGGTATCACGCATCGTTGCTACGCCCCAGCCTCACAACAGCCGGCCCCTCCGGGACCAATGCCAGTTACGATTACCAATTTTCGCGCCACTATCCTAGATAGTGCGGTGCGAAAGCAGTTAGTCGCGTTAAAATATGATATAAATATACCATTGCTAATATAGAAATTGCGCCAGCGCCAATCGAAATCGGACCCTGGCGCAGCCAAAGTTACAAGTGCTGTTTTTCCCAAGAGGCTAGGCGATCTTGTAACGCTCCGCTGGTTTCGTGCGCGATAGATTGGGCATCATGGCCTGGCGGGCGTTTTCGTAGGCGTTCCACTGCGCAATGTCGGCAAGGGCGGGCACGGTGGCGAATTCGCCCTGATCGAAGCCGGAGAGCGCCGCATCCACCAGGTTTTCGGCCGACATGACGATTTCATTTGGCAGATGCTCGACGGGCGTGCCGGCGATGCCCCAGAAATCGGTGGCGGTGGCGCCGGGCAACACGACCTGGACCCTGATGTTCTTGTCGGCCAGTTCATGCTTCAGCGACTGGCTGAAGGCGAGCACGAAGGCCTTGCTGCCGCCATAGACGCCATTAAGGGCTTCGGGCGCCACGGCGACGATCGAGGCGATATTGATGATGGCGCCGCCGCCCCGGGCGACGAAACCGGGCACGGCCGCATAGGTCAGCCGTGTCAGCGCCGTGACATTCAGGGCGATCATCTGCTCCATCTTGTCGATGTCGGTGGTCAGCAGCGGCGCGGTGCCGCCGACGCCGGCATTGTTAACCAGCAGTGTGATGCTGGCATCCTTACGCAGGGTCTCTTCGACGCGGGCGAGATCGGCCTTCTCGTTGAGGTCCGCCGCGATGGTTTCGACCGTGCGGCCGGTTTCGGCGGTAAGGCGCTGCGCCAGCGCCGTCAGGCGGTCGCCATTGCGGGCGACCAAGATCAGGTCGTAGCCGCGCTTGGCGAGCCGGTGAGCATAAAGCGCGCCGATGCCGGTGGATGCGCCGGTGACGAGTGCCGTGCCTTTGTGTTCGATGGTCATTGGGTCTCTCCTTCGGTTGAGAGCGGCGGCGGCTGCCGTTCGCTTGGAGAGAGTCATAGCCCTACTTGTTTCCGTCTCAAATGTCATATATGCCACCTTTTAGGACAAGGTAGAGATTTCGGCCATGCAGCGTATCGCCTTTCTTCTATATCCCGGCTTTCAGGTGATGAGCCTTGCCGCCGCCTCGGTGTTCGAATTTGCCAATATCGGCGTGCGTGAGCCGATCTACGATATTTCCTATGTCTCCGAGACCGGCGGCAGGATCGTCAGTTCGATCGGCATGGCCGTGGAGACGATTGCCTTCGGCGACCCGGCCTTGGATACGCTGATCATCAGCGGCGCGCCGGCGGAGGTGGTGCCGACGGAGGGGGAGCGCCGCTTCATGCAGGCGGCGCTGGCGGCATCGCGTCGTCTCGCCTCCATCTGCACCGGCGCTTATTTCCTCGCGCATGCGGGACTGCTCGACGGGCGGCGCGCGACGACGCATTGGTCTGTCGCTCGCGATATTCAGACACGCTTTCCCAGGATCAAGATGGAGGAGGATCGCATCTTCATCATCGACGGCCCGGTCTGGACGTCGGCGGGCATGACGGCCGGCGTCGATCTGGCCCTGGCGATGGTGGAGAAGGATCGCGGCATCGATCTGGCGCGGGCGGTGGCAAAGAAGCTCGTGGTCTATCACCGTCGTGCCGGCGGCCAGTCGCAGTTCTCGGCGCTCTTGGAGATGGAGCCGAAGTCGGATCGGATCCAGAACGCGCTCGCCTACGCCAAGGGCAATTTACGCACGCCGCTCTCGGTGGAACAGCTTGCCGAGGCCGCGCATCTGAGCCCACGGCAATTCAGCCGCGCGTTCCGCTCCGAGACTGGCCAGTCGCCGGCAAAGGCTGTGGAGAATCTGCGCGTCGAGGCGGCGCGGCTGATGATGGAGGAAGGGCGGCATTCGATCGATGTGGTGGCGCAGGAGACCGGATTTGCCGACCGCGAACGCATGCGGCGCGCCTTCCTGCGGGCATTTGGGCAGCCGCCGCAGGTGATCCGGCGGAATGCGCAGCGTGACAGTCTGGCATGAGCCGGTGCCCGTGCTGATCGCGAACGTGCCTCACATTTCGAGCCCATTCAAATAACTGTCATCGAACTGCTATAAATCCCCGCCATTCCCATGGCCTGCCGGCCTACAACGGCGGACCTGAAGCCGGAGATGCATGAGATCATGTCGACGCTCCAGCAAGTCGCCTTTCGCGCCGGCTGCTCGATCGCGACCGCAAGCCGGGTGCTGAATCATAACGGCCCGGTCAGCGACGAGATGGTGCGGCGCGTGCGCCGAGCGGCGGCCGAGCTGGGTTATCGCGCCAGCGGTCGCGCCGGCAGCTATACCAGTCGTCGGCCGGCGATCGGAGTCCTTATCCCCAGCATCACCAACCCGGTCTTTGCCGCTTCGCTTTCCAGCATCCAGCACCGGGCGCTGCATGCCGGCCATAGCGTGCTGATCGCGCAGTCGAACTACGATCCGGCGCAGGAGGCTGATGCCGTCGCCTCGCTGCTCCAGCAGCAGCCGACCGGGCTCATTCTCACCGTTTGCGACCCCGAGCACAGCCCGGCTCTTTCCTCCGCGCTGCCGCCGACCGTGCTGCTCGGCAACCTGCCGACGGCCCGCTTCACCGCCGCTGTCGCGACCGACAATTTCGGCGCCGGCCGGGATCTGACCGATCATCTCCTGCGTATGGGACATCGCCGCATCCTGTTCATCGCCGGGCATTTCTGCGCGTCGGATCGGGCAAGGCTGCGCTATCGCGGCCATGTCAAGGCGATGGAGGCCGCTGGCCATTCGCCCTTCGATGTGCTGGAGATTTCTTTCACAGACGGCCTCGAGCAGCTCGATCTGGCGGATGTCATATCAAGCCTGAGCCCGACCGCGATCATAGCCTCCAACGATCTCTTGGCCCTCGGCGTGATGGGAGCGTTGCGACGTCAGGGGCTTTCCATCCCGCGCGACATCTCGGTGGCCGGTTTCGACGGAATTTCCCTCGGCCAGCTGATGGAGATGTCGCTGACGACGGTGGATATACCGGACGCGACCATGGGGGCGGCGGCCGCCTCGCTGCTGCTCGACATGGCGGAAAATGCCGCGCCGCCACGCCACCTGACCGTGCCCTACCGGCTGCGGCCGGGCGGGACTGTCCGCAACCTCAACACCTCGCCCTGACGCATTCACGGACATGGAAACGCCGCCTCCGGGAAAGGAGGCGGCGCATCTGGCGGTCAATGAAGCTTAGCTGCGCGGCAGCATGCCTTCGACGTCGGACGCGGCGTCATCAAGGGCTTCCTTCGGCTCGGCCGAGCCGTCAACGATGCGCGACAGGTTGTCGACGATGGTCTGCGTGACCTTGACGCCGTTGGCGCCGGGGAAGGCGTACCAGGGGATCATCACCGGCATCTGGCTGAGGCCGGCCTGGAACAGCGGGTTCTTCTTGTAGAAGTCGCCGAGATACTCGGCCGACTTGGCGGCGAGCTCGTTGTTCGGGACATAGCCCGTGCCGGGAACGACGACCGAGGCGCCATAGGGGCCGGCGGCGAACTTGGCGAACTTCCAGGCAGCTTCTTCCTTGACCGGATCATGCGTCAGGATGACGACGGCATTGCCGCCGGTCGGCAGGCGGCCGTTGACCGGGTCGATCAACGGGATCTTGGCGGTGCGCAGGTCGAACTTGGCGCCGACATTCTTGACCGTGTTGACAAGCGCGCCGGTGGTCTGGAATTCGAAGCCGACCTTGCCGGCGGCAAAAGCCTGTTCGCCGGCAGCCTTGGTGAAGACCGGCATGCCGCCTTCCTTGACGAAGCGCTGGATCAGCGCGACGGCCTTCTGTCCTTCAGGACCGTTGAAGGCGACCTTGCTTTCATCGTCGCTCAGCATCTTGCCGCCGGCGCCGAAGAGGAGGGCGGAGAACATCCAGTCGTCGCCCTGCCAACGGAAGTCCATGCCGTCGACGCCGTTGCCGAGTGCCTTGATCTTGCCGGCAAGCGTGATGACCTCGTCCCAGGTCTTTGGCGGGTTGTCCGGATTGCCACCGGCGGCCTTCACGAGATCGGCGTTGTAGTACATGATCGGGTTCGAGGTCGCGAAAGCGAGGCCAACCTGCTTGCCCTTGACCTGGGCGAGCTTCAGGATCGTGTCGGAGAAGCCCTGCTCGGCCATATTGCCGTCCTTCTGGACGAGCGGCCCGAGATCGACGGCGACATTGCGCTCGTCGATCATGCGCAGGCGATTGAGGCCGATGAAGGTGACATCGGGCATCTCGCTGGTGCCGGCCTGGCGCAGGATGGTCTGGATGCCTTCCTCATAGGTGGCCGAGGGAGCGGCGAACTGGATCTTGATATCCGGATTTTCTTCCATGAACTTCTTCGAGATCGTGTCCATCACGTTCTTGAAGAAGCCCGGCATCGGATAGTGAACCGTCAAGGTCGTCTCGGCATAGGCCGGGACCGACACGACCATCGAAATGGCCGCGGCGGCGAGAATCTGGGTGATATGCTTCATCGCTCGTTCTCCTGTTGTGGAACCGGTCAGCCCTTGAGACCGGTCATGGTGATGCCCTCGACGAAGCGCTTCTGTGCGAGAAGGAATGCGGCGACGAGGGGAAGGGTGATGATCAGCGTGGCGGCCATCAAGGCGCCGTAGTCGTCGCCGGATTCGGCGGCGCGGAAATACATGAGGCCCAACGGCGGCGTGGCGTAGGCCTGATTGCTGATGACGATCAGCGGCCAGTAGAAGTCGTTCCAATGCGCCACGACCGAGAAGATCGCGAAGGCGGTGACGGCTGGCCAGGCGTTCGGCACGATGACGCGAGCGACGATGCCCAACTCCGACATGCCGTCGAGGCGGGCGGCGTGGATCAGATCATCAGGCATGGCGCGGAAGAATTGCAGGAACATAAAGATCGCGAAGACCGAGATCGAGAAGGGCGCGACCAGAGCGGTATAGCTGTTCAGCAACGACAGGCTGTTGAAGGCGACATAGAGCGGCAAAGCGACGGCGTGGATCGGGATCAAGAGGCCGAGCATGATCAATACCATCATCAGCCGCGCGGCCGGGAATTTCAGCTTCGCCATGGCGTAAGCGCAGGGAATGGCGATCAGCACCTGGAAGAAGAAGATCAAGCCGCAGACGACGACGCCGTTGAGCAGCAGCGTGCCCATCGGCACCTTGCTCAGCGCCTTGGTGATGTTCTCGACGTAGAAGAAATGCGTCGGGATCAGTCTCAGCGCCGACGTGAAGATATCGTCCTGCGCCTTGCCGGCGGTCGAGATCATGAAGATGTAGGGCGCCAGGAAGACGAGGGAGCCGAGGATCAGCAGCGAAAGGCGCAGGATGCGGCCGGGAGTGAAGCCTGTGGAGGTCATGTGTAATGCACCTGCCGGTCTTGGACGCGATATTGCAGGAAGGTCAGCACGACGAGAATGGCGAGAAACACCGATGTCATCGCCGAGGCATAGCCGACCCGGAGATAGACGAAGCCTTCCTGGTAGATGGTGAAGAGCAGGACTTCGGACGCATGGTTCGGGCCGCCTTCGGTCAGTACCTTGACGGTGTCGAAAACCTTCACCGCATTGATGATGCTGATGGTGATGACGAACAGCGTCGTCGGTCCGAGCATCGGCCAGGTGACCAGCCAGAAGCGATCGAACGCCGATTTCGCGCCGTCCACCTCGGCGGCTGCATAGAGTTCGCGCGGGATGGCGGTGAGGCCGGCCAGGAACAGCACCATGTTGAAGCCGACCGTCTGCCAGACGCCGATGATCGACAGGCTGTAGAGCGCGGTCGATGAGGAAGCGAGCCAGTTCGGGCGCGGCAGACCGATTTCGCCGAGCAGGGCGTTGATCGGGCCGATGGTCGGATGGAAGAGATATTGCCAGACGGTTGCCATGGCGACGATCAGCGAGGCAACGGGGAGAAAGTAGGCGGTACGGAAGAAGCTGCGGCCGATGCCTTCGCTCTCAATCAACAACGCGACGCCGAGGCCGAGCAGGATCGAGACCGGGGCGACGATGGCCGTATAGACCGCCGTATTCCACAGCGATTTCTGGAAGGTCCGGTCCTTGAGCAGATGCGCGTAATTCTCGAAGGCGACGAAGCGCAGGCCCTTGTCGCCGAGCTGGAAATCGGTGAAGCCGAGGACGACGACGGCAATGATCGGCAGCAGGATGAACAGCACGATCAGGATGATGGCGGGCAGCGCGAAGAGCAATGCGGTGCGGGCCTCGCTGCGCTCGTGCTTCACCGCCGACCGCATCGGGATAGCCGTGGCGGCAATGCTAGCCATGTGCCTTCTCCCTGCCGGCTTCGACCATAACCGGGGTCGTGCGCAGGCGGCGGCCGTCTTCGGCGAAGACCATGGCCTGTTCCGGTGCCAGCGTCAGCGCGACCGGCATCCCGGCAGAGAGGCCTGAAGTGTCAGCGGGCGTGAGCTTAGCGACGATGCTCTCGCCGATGCCGTCGAGCTTGGCATGCAGGATGACTTCCGAGCCGAGGAATTCCATCCGCTCGATATGAGCGGCGAGCGCATCCTGGCGGTTGCCGGCGAGACGAACGAATTCCGGGCGGATACCCAAAGTGACGGCAGAGCCGGCAAAGGAGCTTTCCTCCAGCGCCAGCCTGATGCCGCCGAAGGCGACGGTGCCGTTTTCGGTGAGCGCCGGCAGCAAGTTGATGCGCGGCTGGCCGACGAAACGGGCGACCTCGACATGGGCCGGATCGTCATAGATCGTCTGCGGTGAGGCCAGTTGCAGCAACTGCCCGCCGATCATGACCGCGACGCGGTCGGCCATCGACAGGGCTTCCGCCTGGTCATGGGTGACATAGACTGTGGGAACGCCGGCGCGGCGGTGCAGATCGACGATCTCGCCGCGGGCATGGACGCGCAGGTTGGCGTCGAGATTGGAGAGCGGCTCATCCATCAGGAAGACGCTGGGACGGCGCACCATGGCGCGGGCGAGCGCCACGCGCTGCCGCTGACCGCCGGACATCTGGCCAGGCTTGCGGTCAAGCAGATGGTCGATCTTCAGCGAGGTCGCCATCTCACGGACATCGCGGATGATGCCGCTGCGGGTCGCGCGCTGGCCGGGGATGAGCGCGCCGATGAAGGGCAGGCGCTGCATGCGCGTCAGGCGGCGCATGGCGAGCGGCACGGCGATGTTTTCGGAGGCCGTCAGGTGCGGATAGAGCGCGTAGGACTGGAAGACCATGGCGATGTTGCGGTCGGCGGCCGCGACGCCCGAGATGTCGTTGCCGGCAACGAGGATTTCGCCGGTATCGGCATGATCGAGCCCGGCCAGAATACGCAGCAGCGTGCTCTTGCCGCAACCGGATGGGCCGACGAGGGCGATGAATTCGCCCGGTTCGACGTCAAGGCTGACGCCCTTCAGAATGGCGTTGCCGCCAAAGGATTTGGTGATGCCGCAAAGCGAGAGCGCGCTCATTCCGTCGGCTCCTTCGCCTTGGGAGTTGCCTGCGGATAGACTTCCATGACGACGTCGTCGAGGAAGTAGGCCGTCATGTCGGGGACGGCGACGATTTCGGTGGTGACGGTGTCGCCGAGTTCGTGGATCGCGGCACCGATGAGACGTTCGCCCGGCATTTCGCGCTCCATCTTATCAAGGATGAAAGCGGCGGGCGGCGCCCAAACGAGCGCGGTATCATTGAACCGGCCTTCCCAGGTCCAGTGCAGGTGACCGCTGCCGAGCAGGGCGACGTCGTGGGCTGATATCAGATCGTAGAGACGGCGGCGTTGCGCCGGGCGCACGCTCCAATAGCCGGTGTCGCCCTCGTCGGGTGCATCGACGAACAGCGGCTTGTGGGCGAAAAGCGCCACGCGACGGTTGCCGCGGCTTTCAAGCGTCTCCTGTAGCCAATCGAACTGCTTCTGCTCTTCGGCGTCCTCGAAGCCCATCAGCAGGCTGTTGAGGCCGATCAGCCGCCAGTTGTCTACGTCCTTCGCCCAGTAGTCCGGGCCGACGAGACGGCGCCAGCGTGCCAGGCGCTCCGGGTTGACGGGCTGATAGGAGCCCGGCAGATGGCCGACATCGTGATTACCCGGCACGATCAGCATCGGCACCGAGACCTGCCGCATCAGGTCCATGGAGAAAGTGAGATCCTCATCCTTGTCAGCGCCGTCGACGCTGAGGTCGCCGGTGTGGACAATGAGATCAGCGCCGCTTGCCTCGATCCATTTCGCCAATGGCTCCCAATTGCCGTTGAAATGCGGCTTGTTCGGGCTCAAATGTGTGTCGGTGATCTGGATGATCTTCAAGGCGCGTCTCCGGAAAACGAAAAGAGAGAGCGCTTGTGGAGGGAATTTCCTTCAAAACCGGCGCTTCTTGCTGATCTCTTTAGAAGGCCCCGATGTCAGTTAGGTAACGGGTCTTTTCATCTGTTTTCCAGTTTTGTCATATATTCGTCAAATGGCGCCGGTGCCTGTCATATGCCTAATTGAAAGACTATACGTTGGCGGTTCGGGTGATATAGATCGCTGCCGAAAGAGGAACAGAGATGTCAGACGAACAAAGCCGCATCACCACGCTCGAAGAGCTGGTGGCCTATCAGGCAAAGACCATCGAGGAATTGTCCGACCAGGTGGCGGAACAATGGAAAGTGGTCGAGCAGACGAGGCTGAAGCTGGACCGGCTGGCCGAGCGCTTCCTGACGCTGGAAGAGCAAACGCTGGATGCGCCGGCCATCACCAAGCCGCCGCATTACTGAGCGGACGGTGTCGACGGGACCGGCTTGGACACCATCACGTTTCGGTGTTTCACGCGGGCGTGTGTAACAAAAGCCTCTCTCCTCCCGTATTCCTTTTGACCGGAGAATTTACACTCGCGGTCGAGAGGAGTTCATCATGAAAGATACGATCCGCAAGGCCCTGTCGCATGTTGCCCGCCCGGCGGCCTTTGCCATTGGTGTCGTGTTGCTGGCCGGCGTTGCTCTGCAATTCGTGAGCCACGCCTCGGCTGAAGACGCCCGCGTCATTCCGGCGCCGGCCGTGGATGAAAAGCTGGGCTCGGGCAGCACGGAAACCACCGTTCTTGCCGGCGGCTGCTTCTGGGGCGTGCAGGGCGTGTTCCAGCATGTCAACGGCGTCATCAGCGCCACGTCGGGCTATGCCGGCGGCAAGAAGGATACGGCTCAGTACGAGACGGTGAGCGGCGGTGATACGGGCCATGCCGAATCCGTGCGGATCGTCTTCGATCCGCACAAGGTCAGCTACGGGCATCTGCTGCAGATCTATTTCTCGGTTGCCCATGACCCGACCGAGCTGAATTATCAGGGGCCGGACAGCGGCACGCAGTATCGCTCGGCGATCTTCCCGACGAGTGCCGAACAGGCCGATGTCGCCAAGGCCTATATCGGTCAGCTCAATCACGCCAAGGTCTTCGATGCGGCGATCGTCACCAAGATCGAGCCGGAGCGGCAGTTCTATGCGGCCGAGGGCTATCACCAGAACTTCCTGACGATGAACCCCAATTATCCCTACATCGTCGTCAACGACCTGCCGAAGGTCAAAAACCTGCAGCGCATGTTCCCTGGAGATTATCGCTCCGATCCGGTTCTGGTCGCAGCGAACGCCTCGGAAAATTGAGGAAAACCGGCTAGCAATGCGGGCCGGTCAGAGCGGGTTTGCAGGAAATGCTCGTTATTCTGCCGGTGTCTGGTGTATTGCTCGGCAACGCCAGACATCAATCGAGAGCGCTTCCCACCATGATCGTCCGCGACCGGCCGAACCTGTTTCAGCTTTTCTTCATTCTCCGCGGGTCGGTGATCCGGCGGATATTGCCGCAGATCGTTGTGATCTTCCTGCTGTCGGCGCTGATCGTCTGGGGACATGAAGAGCGGCCGAACGTCATTCTCTCCTTCAACGGATCGCCCTTCGCGCTGCTCGGCATCGCGCTTTCGATCTTTCTCGGCTTTCGCAACAACGCCTGCTACGACCGCTGGTGGGAAGGGCGGCGCGATTGGGGGCAGCTTATCCAGGTCAGCCGCGGCTTTGCACGGCAGACATTGATACTGGAAGCTGCCGGTGAGGCCCGGAAGGACTTACTGCGGCTGACGATGGCGTTTGCGCAGGCACTCGTCTGCCATCTGAGGCCCGGCGGCGACGAGAACAAGGTGCTGCAACATCTGGCGCCCAGCGAAGTCGATTTCTATCGCGCGGCTCAGAACAAACCGGATCTCCTGCTGCGCCTGATGTCGGCCGATCTGGCGCGGCTGAAGGCGGCGGGCGGGATTTCGGATATCCAATATCAAATGCTCGATGCCAGCGTCGCTCAAATGGGTGCGGTGCAGGCGGCCTGCGAGCGTATCCGCAACACGCCGCTGCCGTTCGGCTATACGCTGCTTTTGCATCGCACGGCCTATCTTTTCTGCTTTCTGCTGCCCTTCGGCTTCGTCGATACGCTCGGCTGGGGTTCGCCTTTCGTGGCCGCACTGGTCGCCTACACCTTCTTCGGCCTCGATGCGCTTGGCGACGAGCTGGAAGACCCCTTCGGCAACCGTCCGAACGCGCTGGCGATCGGCGCTCTCGCCGATACGATCGAGATCAATCTCAGGGAAGCGCTCGGCGAAACTGACTTGCCGCCGATGCCGCAGCCCAAGGATTTCGTGCTGATGTAGGCGCCTGCAAAAAAATATCTGCCGGACCATGGAATAAGATCGGCCCGGCTTCCGTATATTGGGGTATGGAACGCAACAAACGGACATTCGACGTTTTAGGGCAGCTCGGTTCGCTGAGACGCTATGCCCGTTCGCTTGTCCGCAACGCGGATGAGGCGGAAGACCTGGTGCATGATGCGCTGGTCAAGGCCTATGAGCGCAAAGCGAGTTTCCGGCGCGGCGCAAACCTGCGCACCTGGCTGCTGTCGATCCTGCACAATGCCCATATCGACCGCTTGCGCCAGAAGCGCTCGCTGAACCGTCGCCATGAAGAGGCGGCCGTCGAGTTCGAGCCTGCGCTGCCGGCCTCGCAGGACCATGCCGTGCGCCTGAGCCAGGTGCGCGATGCCTTTTTCAATCTGCCGGAAGAGCAGCGCGAGGCGCTGCATCTGGTGGCGATCGAGGATCTTTCCTACCAGGAGGCGGCCTCCGCGCTCGGCATTCCCATGGGGACGCTGATGTCGCGTATCGCCAGGGCTCGCGCCAGCCTCCGGAGCTTCGAGGAGACGGCACCCAAGATTTCGCATCTTCGGCTCATCGACGGAGGCGGCAATGAAAACAATTGATCCGATCATCGATAGCGATCTCGACGCCTATGTCGATGGCGAGTTGACCGTGGCGCGCCGTGTCGAGGTGGAATCCTATCTGTCCGAGCATCCGGCGATTGCCGCCAAGGTCATGGCCGATCTCAGCATGCGGGGTGAACTGCGCATGGCGCTGGCGGGCGAAGGCTTGGCGGCAAGAGCGGAAACCCGTGAAGCCGCCCGGCGGCTGGAGCGCGGGCTTGCCTATGGTCGCGTGCTGAGTTCCTTCCAGCGGGTAGCGGCCGTCGCCATGCTGATGACGGCCGGCTGGGTGGCGCATACATCCTTCGGCGCCTTCACCGCGACCGAAGTCAATGCTTCTGTTCCGGCGCCGGCTTTCGTCGATGACGCCGTGCGCGCCTATCAGGCGACCGCCATGCGCGACACGACGAAATCGCAGCCCGGGCAGACGAGCTACAATCCGGAAGAGATCCGTGCCTCGACGGCGATCGTCCTTCCAGAGATGCCCGTGGGCTGGCGCGTCACTGATGCGCAGATCTATCCGTCCGAATTCGGTCCGAGCGTCGAAATGACGGTCGATGCCGGCAAGGGCGGGCAATTATCGCTGTTTGCCATCCGCCCGGGCAACTTCGCCGTCCAGAAGGTCAGCCATGTCACGCGCGACAACGTCCAGGCTGCCTATTGGCAGATCGGCGAAGTCGCCTACGCCCTGATCGGCGGCGGCAAGGCGAACGAACTCGATGGCGAGGCTGAAAAGCTCGCCCGTACTCTTTATTAGTTTTGATCAAAGGAGATCGACTATGAACCCGACCAATCCGCGCTTCGGCTATGGCGCCGCCGCCGGCTCGCAGGCGCTCTTCGACGAAGGCCTGCGCAAGCACATGCTGCGCGTCTATAACTACATGGGCATTGGCCTTGTGGTGACCGGTATCGTCGCGATGATCGTCGGCACGACGCCGGCGCTCTACGTGCCGATCTTCCAGTCGCCGCTGAAGTGGGTCGTCATGCTGGCGCCGCTCGCCTTCGTGCTGTTTTTCTCGTTCCGCATCCAGACGATGTCGGCGAGTGCGGCGCAAACGATGTTCTGGGCCTTCTGTGCCGTCATGGGCCTCTCGCTCGCATCGGTGTTCCTGGTCTTCACCGGCACCAGCATCGCGCGGACCTTCTTCATCGCCGCCACCATGTTCGGCGCGACAAGCCTCTACGGCTATACGACCAAGCGTGACCTCGCCAATATCGGCTCGTTCCTGATGATGGGCCTGTTCGGCGTGATCATCGCCAGCGTCGTCAATATCTTCCTGGGTTCCAGCGCGCTGCAGTTCGCCATCTCGATCATCGGCATCGTGGTCTTCGTCGGCCTGACCGCCTGGGATACGCAGAACATCAAGGAACAATATGCCGAGAACCACGATCAGGAGACCTCGCAGAAGCTCGCTGTTTTCGGTGCCCTGTCGCTCTACCTGAACTTCGTCAACATCTTCCAGCTCCTCCTGAATTTCACGGGCGAGCGGGAATAGCATCGGACTTTTAAGCTTGGGCATGATCTGAAAGTTACTCCACTCTTTCGTTTGATCGTGCTCCGGGAATGCGTCTCCCTGGGGGTTTGTGAGACGCATGACGCGCCTGCGGTATCTGCGCCGATACCGCAGGCGTACTTTATTTTGGGGTAGGGATTGGGGTGGTTGGCTGCCGAGTTCACGGAGAGTTCGTCACCCCCTCTGTCACTCCGTGACAGAGGGGGTATCAGAGGTGCGGCATATTCAAAACTCTCGCCCTCTGACACCCACTCCTCAAAAAATATCAGCGACCTACCACTCGGCTACGCTGCCATCCTCATGACGCCAGACCGGGTTGCGCCAGCGATGGCCTTCCTTGGCGCGTTCGATGACGTAGGCTTCGTCCACTTCGATACCGAGGCCGGGGCCTTGCGGGATCGAGACGAAGCCGTCGGCATAGTGGAAGACTTCCTTGTTGGAGATGTAGTCGAGGATGTCGTTGCCCTTGTTGTAGTGGATGCCGAGGCTCTGCTCCTGGATGAAGGCATTGTAGCTGACGGCATCGACCTGCAGGCAGGCGGCAAGGGCAATCGGTCCGAGCGGGCAATGCGGCGCCAGCGCCACGTCATAGGCTTCCGCCATGGCCGCGATCTTGCGGCATTCGGTGATGCCGCCGGCGTGTGAGAGGTCGGGCTGGAGAATGTCGACATAGCCGTCCGACAGAACCTGCTTGAAGTCCCAGCGCGAGAAGAGCCGCTCACCCAAGGCAATCGGCGTCGAGCAATGATTGGCGATTTCCTTCAAGGCTTCGCGGTTTTCGGAGAGCACCGGCTCTTCGATGAACAGCAGCTTGTAGGGTTCCAGCTCCTTGGCGAGGACCTTGGCCATCGGGCGATGGACGCGGCCGTGGAAATCGACGCCGATGCCGACATAGGGGCCGATCGCTTCGCGGATGGTGGCGATGGTCTCGACCGCCTTTTCCACCTTGTCGTAGGTGTCGACGATCTGCATTTCCTCGCAGCCGTTGAGTTTGATCGCCTTGAAGCCGCGGGCAACGACTTCCTTGGCGTTGTTGGCAACGTCGGAAGGACGGTCGCCGCCGATCCACGAATAGACCTTGATCTTGTCGCGCACCTGGCCGCCGAGCAGCGAATGGATCGGCTGGCCCAGCGCCTTGCCCTTGATGTCCCATAGCGCCTGGTCGATGCCGGCAATCGCGCTCATATGGACGGCGCCGCCGCGATAGAAGCCGGCGCGGTACATGACATTCCAATGGTCTTCGATCAGGAAGGGGTCCTTGCCGATCAGATAATCTTCAAGTTCGTGCACGGCGGCCTGGACGGTGAGCGCGCGGCCTTCAACGACTGGTTCGCCCCAGCCGACGATGCCTTCGTCCGTTTCGATCTTCAGGAACATCCAGCGCGGCGGCACGATATAGGTCGTCAGTTTGGTGATTTTCATGGGAATGCTTCCGTTTCGGCTCTTTGGTCACATCGGCGGCGGAAGGCCGCGGATTTCGGGGTTTCAGGTCTTGCTTTTTTCCGCTCGCCCCGTCGCCTTTCCGGCGGCAAGGTCGCGTGCGGCAAGGTCGAGCAGGCGATGGGTACAGTCGCGCGCGGCGGTACCGTTGCGCAGGCGCAGCGCCTCCACCAGCTCGCCATGGACGGCGATCGCCTCGTCGCGGCTGTCGGCGGCGACATTGGACGCGTGCAGCGCATATTTGAGGCCGGCATGGATGGCGCTCGACAGGCGGCGGAAGACCTGGTTGTGGCTGGCGCCCAGCAGCACCGTATGGAACATCACATCGGCTTCGGTGAAGCGCTCCGGATCATCGCCGGACTCGCACATTTGCCGCCAGGCCCGGTCGAGATCGGCGATTTCCTGGGCGGTGGCACGCTCGGCGGCATATTCGGCAGCGACTGGCTCGATGGTGCGCCGTGCCTCGAGGATACTGCCAAGAATATTAAATTCGGCAATATACGGCCCTATCCATTCGAGCACGTCCGGATCGAGGATGTTCCAGTCATCCTTGTCGCAGACGGTGGTACCGATGCGGGGCTTGCCGCGCACGAGGCCTTTCGATTCCAGGATCTTCAGGGATTCGCGGATGACGGTGCGGCTGACGCCATAGAGCTCGCAGAGATCGTTTTCGCGCGGCAGGGCCGAACCGGAGGAATAGCGTTCGGAGCAGATATCTTCGGCAATCGCCGCCGTTACGTTCCGGCGCACGCGCGGGCGGCGTTCCGGCCGATCGACCAAGCCATGCTCTTGCCGTTCAAACGAATCCAACTATCTCTTCTCCCGCTCCTCGCAGTGGAAATCACATTACTACAATCATCATACACAGGCAATTCCCTGGTATGATGATTTGTGCGATTGATCTGTGCGATCTGAGGGGAGGCATGCTATTTTGAGACGATAACACGCTTGCGTTACTGCGCTGTCGTCATCGGCGGATAGAACACTATATTGCTGATTGGGGCTGCCAAAAGGCAGTGTCCCATCGGTCATTGCCGGGAGGGCAGGGGCCCTTTTTTCAATACTCAATCAACGACAAGGAGGACGGTATGCAGATCAATCGCACAGGTTCGGCCCAGTGGTCCGGCGGTCTGAAGGACGGCAAGGGCCAGATCTCGACCCAGAGCGGCGCGCTCAACCATTATCCCTACGGCTTTGCCAGCCGTTTCGAGGGCGTTGCGGGCACCAATCCCGAGGAGTTGATCGGCGCGGCCCATGCTGGCTGCTTCACCATGGCGCTGTCGCTGATCCTGAATGAGGCGGGCTTGACCGCCGAGAGCATGGAAACGACGGCTAAGGTCACGCTTGAAAGCGTCGAAGGCGGGTTTGCGATCAGCGCGATCCACCTGACGCTGACGGGCAAGGTTCCCGGCGCCGATGAGGCGAAATTCACCGAGCTTGCCAACAAGGCCAAGGCCGGCTGCCCGGTCTCCAAGGCGCTGGCCTCGGTGCCGATCTCGCTGGACGTGCGCCTCGCCTAGGCTTTAAATCCAATGATTCGACAGGCTCTTCGCGATGCGAAGAGCCTGTCGAACGCTGCCCGTGATGGCAAGGTGGCCTATTTCTGCACACCAACGGGTATTGGTGGTCTTACGAGCCGGTTTCCGCTGCAAGGCGTCGCTTGACGATCAGGGCCAGCGGCACCGTGTAGAAGAAGTGCGACATGAAGCCGCCGATGACGACCATCGGATCGAAGTAGTTGGGATGGTCCGTGGTGGCGACCATGATCGCCGCATGCATCACGATCCAGATCACGACAGCATAGAAGAGCGCGACGAAGGTCGCCTCATAGCCGCGACGTCGGAAGTACGGCCAGATGCAGGCAAAGGCGATGCCCCAGGCAAAAACGAAAGAGAAATGGATTGCCGTGCCGAGAAAATAGGCCATCAGCCCCAGGGATTCCTGCACACCCTTGCCGAAGACAAGGCCCGTGGCATTGCGGGGAATGCCCGCCAGCGGCATCAGTTGTTGGATACCGACCCAGAAATCGCCTCATATACCCAGATCAGGACACCACCCGCGATGCCCCCGATCAAGCCTGCTTTTATGGTCGACCATAGGGCCGGTCTATCCGTGATGTTCGTTCCCAAGCCCGCATCCCGACGGACCTCGCCATAATTGGTGCTCATGCCTGATTTTCCTCCCTGTTCGTTTCGTTCTCGGCTTTTGCTCAACCGCCTTAATCGCGGCTGCGCGTAGGCTCTCCTCCTCCAGAGGATTCCATAAGGGGAACGGGAAAGACGTATCGAGAGCCCAGACAAGGGCCGGTCATGACGGCCGGCTATTCATCAATCACATCACTGACAGCGCTCTCGACATTTCGTCTCGCGATCCGGCCATTCATCTGATGAATAGAGAGGATGCCGTGGCGGCGCCAATTCAAACAGCCGGCGGCTTCATAAGAATTGGCTATACTGCAGGGTTCGCGAGACTGCATGCGGCCGGTGGTGTTTCCTTGTTTTGTGACGCGGAGGCGTGGTTTCGCGCATAAATCTACAATCCTTCATCGCGTCGCCGAACTAGGCTAGCCATGGAAATGTCGCGCGCGATGGAGACTGTTCGCATGTCATCACTGACCTTGATTCATGTCATCATAAGCCTGATCGCCGTCGTCTCCGGCATCATCGTCGCGCAGGGATTGATCGCCGGCGACCGTCATGAGCGGTCGACGCTCATCTACATGGTCACGATCCTGCTGACGAGCCTGACCGGGTTTCTCTTTCCCTTCAACGGCGTGACGCCGGGCATCATATTCGGCATCATCACGGTTCTGATCTTCATTCCCACCGCGATTGCGCGCTATAAATTTCAGATGAGCGGCATCTGGCGGCTTGTCTTCATCATAGGCAGCCTGTTCATGCACTACCTTAACTGCGTCGTGCTGATCGTTCAGTCCTTCCAGAAGATCCCCGCGCTGAACGCGCTTGCGCCCCAAGGGAACGAGCCGCCGCTTCTGGCGGTTCAGGCCGTGCTGCTCATTGCGATTCTGATCGTCGGCTTCCTGAGCATACGTCGTTTCCGCCCGCAGATTCTCGGCGCCTGACCTCTGATCACAATTGCTGTTTGAACCGCCTCGTCGCCGGGGGCGGTTTCTTGACAGTTGTGGCCTTATGGTTTACGAGTGACGAAAATTGAAATTCGTCACTCGTAAACCGAAAGTAAACCATGCTTGATCTTTCCGATGTCAGTGCCGATCCGGCGCGTCAGGAAAACATCACGAAAATCCTCGACGCGGCCGAAAGGCTGTTTCGCCACTATGGCTATGCCAAGACGACGGTCGCCGACATTGCCCGCGACCTCGGCATGTCCACGGCGAATATCTACCGTTTCTTTGCTTCAAAGACTGAAATTCGCCAGGCGGTTTGTGGTCGGATGCTTGAGGCCAGCTATCAGATGGCGCTGGAAATCCGCCGCCGCCCGATCAGCGCCTCCGACCGGCTGCATGCCTATGTGTATGCGCAATACAAGCAGACCTGCGAAAACATGCTCGACGAGCAGAAGGTGCATGAGATGGTGGTCATTGCCATCGAGCACGATTGGCACGTCATCGAAAAGTTTATCGATCGCATTCACGATTTGATAGCCGAGATCATTGCTGACGGTATCGCTGCCGGAGAATTTCTTGAACAGGACCCCTATGTTGCCTCGAAATGCTTCGGCGCGGCGACGGTCAATCTCTGCCATCCGCAGATGGTAGCGCAATGCCTTGCCAAGCCTAATCGGGCCGAACCCGAAGACCTTATCGAATTCGCCATCAGGGCGCTGAAGAAATAGCAGTCCGCGTGCCGAATGATCGGCCGTGCTTGCATTCCGTTTGACTAAGGAGAGCGACATGCGTTCGCTGACGACCACCACGATACGATCCATAGCCGGCGCTGCATTCATTGCCGCTATTGGTCTCACGCTTTCCGGTTGCAACGAGAAGAAGGAAGAGGCCGCGGAGGTGATCCGGCCGGTGAAGGTGGTGGAGATCGCGCAGGCGGATACGACGCGCAAGCTCGACTATTCCGGCTCGGTCAAAGCACGAACGGATATGAACCTCGGCTTCCGCGTCAGCGGCAAGATCGTCGAGCGCAAGGTGGATATCGGCCAGAAGGTGAAGCCCGGCGACGTGCTCGCCCGCATCGACCCTACCGATTACGCCCTGGCGGTGCGCCGCTCGCAGGCGGACCTCGATTCGGCTCAAAATCAGGTGCAGACGACGGAGCTTGCCCGCAATCGCGCCCAGCAGCTCTTCGACAAGGGTGTCGGGTCGAAGTCGCAGCTCGAACAGGCCGAACTTTCCTATGATCAGGCCGTTTCGACGCGGGATTCCGCCGTGTCGGCGCTGACTGAGGCGAAGAACCAGGTCGCTTACAGCGATCTGACATCGGACATGAACGGCATCGTGACGACCATCAATGCCGATGTCGGCCAGGTGGTGAGCTCCGGCACGCCGGTCATCACCGTCTCCGTCGATGGCGAGAAGGAAGTGCTGATCGCCGTGCCGGAAATGGATATCGCGCAATTCAAGGTCGGCAAGGACGTCAAGGCGCGCTTCTGGTCCGATGATGCGCTGGTGCTTGACGGCAAGGTGCGCGAAGTCTCGGGGAGCGCCGATACGCAATCGCGGACCTTTGCCGTGCGCGTCAGCCTGCCGAGCGATCCGCGCGTGCTGCTTGGCATGACCGCGACGATCGAGGCTCAGGCCGGCAATACCCAGCCTTACGTTTCCATTCCCCTGAGTGCGCTCGCGCAGAAGGACGGCCAGCAGATCGTCTGGCTGGTCGACCGCAGCGCCGGCACGGTACATTCCCGTAACGTCAAGGTCGCCGATTTTGCCGATGACGGCGTGCGCGTCGCCGATGGCCTCAAGGCCGGCGATGTCGTCGTTGCCGCCGGCACGCAATTCATGACCGAGAATATGAAGGTCAAGGTGCCGGATGCCCAGCAGGCATCGGCCGCGACCAATGGTGGTGCCGTGACGGCCGCTGCCGATATCGTGCGTTAAGCGGATCGAGGGGCGAGACCATGACTATCAACAGCACCTCGGAAGAGAAGAAGCCTTTCAACCTGTCGCGT
Source organism: Rhizobium sp. RCC_161_2 (assembly GCF_041355235.1). NCBI lineage: Bacteria > Pseudomonadati > Pseudomonadota > Alphaproteobacteria > Hyphomicrobiales > Rhizobiaceae > Rhizobium > Rhizobium sp. RCC_161_2. The sequence goes on from NZ_JBFUPL010000019.1 coordinate 32,387, forward strand.
TGGGCGATCGCCCATCCGAGCATCGCGCGCTTCCTGTTTGCGCTGATCATCATCGCCGGCGCGTTCGGCCTGACCCATATGGGCCAGAAGGAAGATCCTGATTTCACCTTCCGCGTCATGGTCGTGCAGACCATCTGGCCCGGCGCCTCGCTGCAGGACATGGAAGACCAGGTGGTCAACAAGATCGAGCGCAAGCTGCAGGAAACACCGCATCTCGATTGGGTCAAATCCTATACCCGCGCCGGCTTTGCCATCACCACCGTGCAGATCAAGGGCGACACCAACACCGCACAGGTGAAGGATGCCTTCTACCAGGTGCGCAAGAAGGTCGGCGATATCGCCAATACGCTGCCGTCCGGCCTGCAAGGCCCCTATTTCAACGATGAGTTCGGCGATACTTTCATCACCCTGCATTCGATCAGCGGCGACGGTTACAGCTATCCCGAGCTGAAGAAATTCGCGATCCAGGCGCGCGACATGCTGCTTGCGACGCCGGGCGTCGAGAAGGCCGTGATCATCGGCGACCAGCCCGAGCAGATCTATATCGATGTCTCCTCCAAGGTGCTGGCGGAGCGTGGCCTGACACTGACCGCCCTGCAGAACGCCATCGTCGGCCAGAATAATGTCGATCCGGCCGGCACCGTCGACACCAGCACACGCTCCGTGCGCATCTCGGTCGAGGGTGACGTCAACAAGATCGAGGACATCAAGAACCTCCGGCTGACCGCCGGTGGCCAGGTGACGCGTCTCGGCGACATCGCAACGGTGAGCGCCGGGCTGCAGGATCCCTATACGGCCAAGTTCCTCTACAACGGTCATGAGAGCGTCCAGCTCGGCGTCGTCATGGCCAATGGCAACAAGGTGACCGATGTCGGTGCCGCTGTGGAAGAAACCTACAAGCGCTTTACCGCCTCGCTGCCGGTCGGCGTGCAGGTCGATCAGGTTTCCAACCAGCCTGAGGTCGTGACCGACGCCATCAGCGAGTTCATGCATGCGCTCGGCGAGGCCTTGGTGATCGTGCTGATCGTCTCATTCCTGTCGATCGGCTGGCGCTCCGGCCTGGTGATCGCCATCGCCATTCCGCTCGTGCTCGCGGCGACCTTCGCCATCATGTACGAGCTCGGCATCGACCTGCAGCGCATCTCGCTCGGCGCTCTCATCATCGCGCTCGGTCTTCTGGTCGACGACGCCATGATCGTCGTCGAACTGATGGAGCGCAAGCTGGAGGAGGGGCTTGCCAAGCTCGATGCGGCAAGCTTTGCCTATTCCTCGACCGCCTTCCCGATGCTGACCGGCACGCTGATCACCACCGCCGGCTTCATTCCGGTTGGTTTCGCTGCCTCGACCGCGGGTGAATATGTCCGCACGCTCTTCTACGTCGTCGGCATCGCGCTGGTGATCTCGTGGTTCGTCGCGGTCTATTTCACGCCATGGCTCGGCTACATGATCCTGAAGCAGCGCCACCATGTCGGCGAGCATCACGATGTCTTCGACACGCGTTTCTATCGTCGCCTGCGCTCGTCGGTGGCCTGGGCCGTGCGTCATCGCGTCATCGTGCTGCTTCTGACGATCGCCGCCTTCGTCGGCAGCCTGTGGTCCTTCCAGTTCATCCCGCAGAACTTCTTCCCGCAGTCCTCGCGCCCGGAAATCCTCGTCGATCTCTGGCTGCCGGAAGGCACCAGCATCAAGGAGGTCGAACGGCAGGCGCAGGCGCTGCAGGCGCGCGTGGCCGATGATCCGGACAAGCGCTTCGTCGCCACCTATGTCGGCCAGGGCGCGCCGCGCTTCTTCCTGCCGCTCGACCAGCAGCTCACCAATCCGAACTATGCCCAGATGCTGGTCATGGCGAAGGACGAGCCCGCGCGCGAACGGCTGATTACCAAGCTGCGCGGCATTCTTGCCGCCGACTTCCCCACGGTCCGCGGCAAGGTCGACCGCCTGTTCCTCGGCCCGCCGACCGGCTGGCCGGTGCAGCTTCGCGTCATGGGTCCGGATCGGCAGGAGGTTCGCCACATCGCCGACGAGGTGAGGCAGCGCTTCGCCCAGAACCCGCTGCTTGGCGCCATCCATGACGACTGGCTCGAGCCGGTGCCGGCGATGAAGCTGGTGATCGATCAGGACCGCGCCCGCGCGCTTGGCGTCACCTCGCAGCGCATCCGCCAGATGCTGCAGGCCACCATGTCCGGCGCCACCCTCGACAATTACCGCGAGGGCGAGGAGACCGTCGGCATCGTCGTCAGGGAGCCGCAAGCCAGCCGTCATCTGCTGACCTCGGTCAATTCGATCTATATCCCGACCGATAGCGGTGGTTTCGTGCCGCTGTCGCAGGTCGCCAAGATCGAGCCCGTCATGGAGCAGAGCATCGAATGGCGCCGCGACCGCCTGCCGACCATCACGGTCCGGGCGACATTGCCCGACAACGTGCAGTCGAACGATGTGACGGCCAAGCTCTATAACGACATGGCGGACCTTCGAAACAGCCTACCGGCCGGCTACAAGATCGAGATCCAGGGCGGCGCCGAAGACAGCGCCGAAAGCCAGGCCTCGATCGCCGCCAAGGCGCCGATCATGCTGATCATCATCGTCGTGCTCTTGATGGCGCAGCTGCAGCACTTCGGCAAGGCGATGCTGGTGCTGGCCACCGGCCCGCTCGGCATCATCGGCGCGGCGGCTGCTCTTTTGATCAGCGGCGCGCCTTTCGGCTTCGTGGCGATCCTCGGCGTCATCGCGCTGCTCGGCATCATCATCCGCAACTCGATCATCCTTGTCGACCAGATCGACCAGGATATCGCGGTGGGCATGGACCGGAAGGAAGCGATCATCGGGGCGGCCGTGCGACGTTTCCGGCCGATCGTGCTGACGGCGCTGACGGCGGTTCTGGCGCTGATCCCGATCTCGCGCGGCGTCTTCTGGGGGCCGCTCGCCTACTCCATGATGGGCGGCATCCTGGTTGCCACCGTGCTGACCATCTTCGTGCTGCCGGCGGGCTATGCGCTGTTCTTCGGCCGCGAGCCGAAGAAGAAATCGGCGGAGCCGACGGTCGAGCAGCCGCAGGAAAGCAACGACGCCGTGGACCATCTGCCGCCGGCCATGGCCGCGGAATAACAGGCACGGACGAAATGAAAAAAAGGGGCCTCGGTCTATGCCGAGGCCCCTTTTTTACTTTTGCGGGATGAGCGTTCAGAGGATCGTCGGCTGACCGTCGACAATCTTGAGGACGGTCAGGGTTCCGCCCATGGAAACGGCGGTGTCGATGCCGATGCGGCCGTTGCCGAAGGTCGGGCGCGGGCTCGGCGTATGGCCATGCACCACCAGCACCGGCAATTGCGGCCCCTGGGAGAGAAAGGGCTCGCGGATCCAGATCAGGTCGTCATCGGTCTGCCCCGCCAGCGAAATGTTCGGCTGGATGCCGGCATGGACGAAGATGATGGAACCGACGGTGACGGCGACCGGCAGCGAGCGCAGCAATTTGACATGCGCCGGCGGAATGGCCCGCCGGGCGGCCTCGCCGAGTTCCTCGAGGCTCCGGCCCTCTTGCCCCAGCAGATAGTCCACATCGATGCCGTAGGAGGCGAGCGTCGGGCCTGAGCCATATTCCAGCCAATCGCGGTTGGCGCGCGGATCGTCGAGGAATTTCAGGAAGACGTCGTCGTGATTGCCCAGCAGACTGTAGCGGTCGAAGCCCGTGGGCGGCGGCTCGCACAAATGCTGCAGCACATCGCTCGATCGCGGGCCGCGATCGACATAGTCGCCGAGGAACATCAGCAGCTTCCGGCCGGGAATCTTGGCGGCATCGGCGACGATGCGGCTCTCGGCCTCGATCAGCGCATCATGGCAGCCATGGATGTCGCTGAGCGCATAGATGGCTGTGTAATTCTGAGCCGGAAGATCGATGCGGGCACGCCGGGATTGTTCCATGGATTTCGCCGTTCTGCTGCTGAATAACCGATAAATTAATCCCATCATCGACATCCGCAAGCGCCGGCACGGCGGCGCAACCTTTTATTGAATATACCAATAATTACGACTACTTACGTTACAAGGCGACGGTAGGCCCGCCGATGTTGCAGTGCAAGATGCGTTGATGGATGAGGCTTGTGTGCGGTTAAGAGACGGGAAACTATAAATGACGCTGTGGGTCAATCTGACCCGTAGGCGGGTGGGCGGCGGTTGCATTGAAGCGTTCCGGGACGGGTGTACTTCCCGCCGGCGGCGCACGCCGGCTGAACGGCCTTGACGATCGCGTGGCCTTCTGCTCCCCATGGCTCCGGTCAGGGAGACTGACACAAGAGGAGGAATCGCGCGTGAAGCATGTGAGATCGATCGGCCATGTCGCCGTCAGCGTCAAGGATATCGAGCGGTCGCTCGATTTTTACGTCAACAAGCTCGGCTTCGAGGAGATGTTCCGGCTGGAGCAGGACGACCGACTCTGGATCGTCTATCTGCGCATCACCGATACGCAATATCTCGAGCTGTTTCCCGATGCGGTCGGCGACAGCGCGCCGCCATTCGCCAATGTCGGCTTCAATCACCTCTGCCTCGAAGTCGACGATATCGATGGCGCGATTGCCGAGCTGACGGGCAAGGGCGTCGCGCTCACCTCCGAAAAGCAGCTCGGCGTCGATCACAACTACCAGGCCTGGATCGCCGATCCCGAAGGCAACCGCATCGAGCTGATGCAGCTCGGCGAAAAGGCCCTGCAGCTCCAGGCGATCGCGCGGCTGCGCAGAGAGCGGGTCTGAGGGCGATCGGTCTCGGATGCTGCTAGGGCGCTCCCGCCCGCCAGCGCAGCGGAATCGCATAGAGATGACGCCGTTGCCGCGCAACCCCTTCTCCCCGAAGGGAGAAGGAACTTACGGCGCTGGCATGCCCCCATATGCAATTGCCCTGCTCGCCAGCGGCATCGTTTGGGAGCCTCGTGTCGGGGTCTGCCCAAGCTATCCGCGATAGGCCGCCTGCAGGCCGGCAATGTCGAGCTTGATCATCTCCATGATCGCCTGCAGCACGCGACCGGCCTTGGCCGGATCGGGGTCGGCCAGCATCTGCTTGACCACTGTCGGGACGATCTGCCAGGAGACGCCGTAGCGGTCCTTCAGCCAGCCGCATTGCTCGATGGCGCCGCCGGCGGAAAGCCCGTCCCAGAGCCGATCCACCTCGGCCTGGTCGTCGCAATCCACCTCCAGCGAGATCGCATGGGTATATTCGAAGCGCGTGCCGCCATTCAGCGCCATGAAACGCTGGCCGGCAAGCGTGAAGCTGACGACCAGCACGCTGCCTTCCGGGCCGCCGGGTGTTTCGACGACATTCTTCTGCACATGGTCGATACGCGAGTCCGGAAACAGCGACACATAGAAATTGGCCGCTTCCTCGGCTTCGTTTGCGAACCATAGGCATGGGGCAATTTTAGACATGGGATGCTCCTCTTGTCGGTCGGAATGTTCCAAGGACGGGTGCTGAGAGGCAAAGCCGACAGCGGAGTGGAAAGTTTTTTGAGTTTGCGAGGCCGCCGCGCGCGATCTCTCCCGGCATGATCATAAATCGACCGCCATCATGCGCTTTGCATTTACGAGCCGGTGCATATGCGAATATGCTTGGCGCCTGACGACAGGCGGTGCAGGAGCGTCGCTTCAAGGAGATGAGAGTGAGCTACGATTTCCATGTGGGCCAGAAGGTCGTCTGTATCGATGACAAGTTCAAGCATGTCAGCATCGATCAGCTGATCCGCAAGGGCACGATCTACACGATCCGCTGGGTCGGCGAATACTCGCATTATGTCGATGGCAATTTCATCGGCGTGAAGCTGGAAGAGATCCACCGCGGCAACGACGACGGCCCCGAAGGCTACGGCGCCGCCGACATGCCCTACCGCGCCACCCGCTTCCGCCCGCTGGTGAAGGACAAGATCGCGACGTTGCGCAAGTTGTTGGCTCCGACGCCGGATGCGCCTGTGGAGCCGAAGGTGAAGGTTAAGAAGACGGAGAAGGTTTGATTTTTGGGACGGCGTGGTTGGAGAAGAGAGAGTGCCAATTCTGAGGTGTACAATTCTCCGAGGGCTTGTGCAGGTAAGGGTGTCCCATGGCGCTTGTAAGTGTCTGTAAGTTGAGACAGACTGAGCTGGAGGATCACAGGTTTCCACATGCTGACACGTATAGAAATTGACGGCTTCAAGACCTTTGAAAATTTTGAATTAAATCTTCGACCGTTCACAGCTGTCGTCGGACCTAACGCAAGTGGCAAATCAAACCTTTTCGACGCGATCAGGTTTATCTCCCTACTTTCACAGCAAGATATTCGAACCTCGATGATGGAATTGCGGGGAGAGCCTCAAGAGCTTTTCCGAATAACACCAGTAAAGACGTATGACAGGATGCGCTTCGCGGTAGAGGTGCTGCTCAACCGAGAAGGAAAAGATCCATTTGGAACGTCTTACTCATTGAAATCTCAGCGTCTTAGATATGAGCTTGAGCTTTATCTAAAGAAAGATGATCGAGGTTTCCCCGTAGGGATTTTTGTGCAGCACGAGACATGTACACCTATTAAGAAAAAAGATGACACATCTGACTTCATCAAGATGCTAAAATGGGTGAAGTATAGCGGAAACCTGACCCCGTTTATTCGGATGAAGGAAGACGGTGGCGAAGCTAGCCGAAACGGTATCGAAATTCGCCAAGATGGAGAAATGAAACGCGGTAAGCCCGTTACGCTTCCTGCAAACGAAGCTTCTCGTACTGCCCTTTCGACAGTCTCAACTGCTGAATTTCCCCATTTATATGCTCTGAGAGAGCTTTTAAGTTCGACAAACTTCTTGGAGATCAACCCAACGGCAGCGCGTAAGGCGAGCGACCGGTATGAGAGCAGAACCCTCAAGCCAGATGCCTCTAATCTTTCCGCAGTCCTTGCAAAACTCCAACAGGAGACAAGAAATGAAATCGAGCCAGATGGGGCCCTTGCCGACATCGCTAGCGACCTAAGTTCGCTTATAACAAGCGTTCGCGGCATCCGAGTGAACAACGACATAGAGGCAAAGGACTACTCTTTTAGCCTCCGATTGGCGGACGACCTAAATTTCAGTTCACGGGTTATCTCGGACGGAACGCTCCGACTTCTCGCCCTGCTGACTATACTGAATGATCCCAAGCGGCGAGGTGTCCTTTGTTTCGAAGAGCCTGAAAACGGAGTTCATGAGGGAAGAATTGCACAGCTTGTAAACTTGCTACGCACCTCGACTGATATCGGGCCTTCTGAGCCTAAGCGCCCTCTCTTTCAGGTTGTTATCAATACCCATTCCCCGACAGTGATGCTCAATTTAGTGGATAATGAGATTGTTCTTGCGGACGTTGTTTCTCATGTGGTGCCAAAGGTAGGAAAATCTTTGAAGACGAGGATGCGCACAGGGATTGTAACCGAGCTAGACGGGGTTGATCCTACTCGTCTCACGCGTTTTGAGGCGAGTCGTTTGCTTAAGCAACCGTCGGAGGGTGTATAGTGTATCTGAGTTGGGCCCTATATGCCGAAGGCAACTCAGATCGGGATTACTTTGAAGCTCTCTTACCTCGTGTCCTTGAGGAGCTAATCCTTACAGACGGAAAATTTTCGGTAGATATTCCAACCAATTACGCTGTGCAGCTAGGAAAATATGGTCGCACTGTTGAAGAAGTTGCTGCTGAAGCTTGTGCGGCTAAGAACGCCTTCGAATTGTTGTTTATCCATGCTGACACTGGTGGAAGAGCGTTAGAAGACGGCATCGAAAACCGCGCTCAGGCTTATGTCAATAAAATGAACCACATCTGTGAATTTCGTGCAGACAGGGCCGTTATTATTGCGCCGAAACATGAGACAGAGGCTTGGCTGTTGGCAGATCGGAACGCCTTGCTGGCAACGCTAGGCTATCGTGACACTGCAAATGCTCTTGGTTTACCTGACGATGCTGATAAAGCGGAGAAATTGATTGACCCTAAGGCGGCGCTAAGGTCTGCCATAGATGCGGTTTATGGCAACCGTATAACGGCTAAGCGCGATGTAAGCTTTGGATCAATAGCGTTGCAACAGGATTTGCAGAGCCTTCGCGGATCCGCGTCGTACAGAAAGTTTGAGGCGGACTTGCGCGCATCGCTTTCAACGTGGGGCATATTGTAACGCACTTTCCTATGCGAACCAGAATGTGCAGTATTTTTAAGGAAGAAAACTGGTGCTGCTAGAGAGATTTGAACTCGATGGATTAGCGCTAAAAGTCCCGCATTTCTGGGATTTTTCGCAGGTCTCGTCAAGTGCCTGTGTACCACCTATGTGGCCTAGTGATGACCATCGGTGGTGATGCTAACGATACTCACTGACCGTCGTGTAACTCAGGAGGCCATCGATAATAGCTTTGGCCTTCTCCTGCTCGGCAGCTAGGCGCTCCATCCTGCGCTTCATCACTTCTATGGCCTTGAAGATAACCTCGTCCTCACAAGTCTCCCCAGAGACAACATGCCACTCACCCACGGTCGGTAGGTCGTCCCGTCGGATTGACGGCAACACAACTCGGGCGACCCAGTTCCACAGATGCTTGGCCTCGGGTCTGTCGGAGTACATGGCAATCTTGTAGAGGCTTTCCCGAGAGATAATCGTGGCCGACTTGGCCTTCGTGCCTGAGAATAGCTCTGGATGAGCCAGACGATTAACAGGCTTCTTCTCAATGACGCCATATCCGCGAAGCCAACGGCCTGAACCCTTGCCAGTGGGCAAACCTAAGGCGGCACACAGGTCACCCGCGATGAACCACAGTTCACCATCGATCACCATAGTCCGAACCTCGTGGCCCTTGAAATTGAAGAGCGATACGTCGTTGGCCATGGGGGATTTCCTTTGTTACGATTGAACCAATAGAGGTCGGCACCTCCGAGCCCCCAAGATCATCAGCCTCGTTTGTATTCGATACAAATAGGATGATGGCAGGCGTGGGGATACCTTCGGATAGCCTATAGAACCCGCGAATAGGCCGGGCGCGGGGAATGTAGCTGCCGACCAAGGAGAGCGCCCGCTGGCACTCAAAGAGTTTCTTCGCGCGTTAGCACCCTGAAAAGCCGACCTTCGCCACCCGAACCGGGCACAAAGTTCTCGACGCTAAAATCATCGTCCTTCAAAGGGAGGTTGGTGAGATAGTGTTCGATATATCCCTGAGGTAGCGCAGTGCCCGGAATGCCGTTTTCTTTGAACAGAAAGCCGTATAGGCGCATCACCGCGCGGAAGCCATTTGTCCTGTTCAACATAAGACCTTCGCGCCGACGATCATCCCACGCGTCGGGCCAGCGATTTTTCACTGCGTTGAAGAGTTTGTAGATTTCCTCGGCGATCTGAACATCCTTGCCGTCTATGAACAAGTTCCGGAAAGGCATTCGGTAGATATCTTGGTCTTTTGCCAATTTGAAGAGGGATTTCCCCCGCAGTAATATATCGCGATCAACCTTCGCGTCAGCGGTTATGTACCGCATCAGGCTTTCGACGAAAGTTGCTTGGGAAATTGGCTCAAATCGACCGTCGATTGAAGCCCCACCCAACCGCTTGATGCGCTCGTACAGTGCGCAATTTGGGTCCTTATCGAGTGCGACCGCGACATTGTGGCAGGTCTTCTGGGGGCTGCGGGACTTTGCCAGAGAATACAGATCATAGACCAAGTTCTTATGGACTTTAGTCTGCTCCAAGTTGACGGTGGAGAAAATATGCGCCTGATCTGCAACGTCAGCGCCGAGAAAAATCGAGACGGGGATGTCGAACTTAGTTCCTTGGAACTTGAAAAGCCCGGCAATTCGGTGCTGGCCGTCGATCACTCGCGCAATATTGCTGATCGCTATCGAAGGCTTTAGCTCCCCCTCTCGATAGTTGCGGAGGGTTATAGTGCCTGTCGCTTCGTCGAAGTTGCCGTACTGGTCGTCAATTGCGATGATAATAGCTGTCGGAAACGAGGCATCGAAGAAGTTCACATACTCTTCGAGCTTCTTGACACGATTGACTTCCAGCGGCCGCTGAATGCCCAAATAGCGTTCTACGTCTCGGTCCGTTTGGATCACACGGCGAACGTCGAAGAAAGCGATCTTCGTGATGACGTTGTAAGGAATGGACGCCAAAAATACGTCCCCTACCGGTTGTTCCGCCTTGATGGCCTTGAACGAGTATTGTGTGTTGTCCGGATCGACGGGATTATTTCCGAAAAGATCATCCATTGCGGCTGTTCCATTCTTTCAGGAAGTCGCGGGCATTATCCGTTTCGGAAAATTTGCCGCTAGCTAGCTCGTTGCGGTAAACGGACACGCAAAATAGGCAGAACGTCGAGAAAGCATAGATGCCGACGGAGAAGTAAAACAGGTTTCCGATATTCAATTGCGCAGCGATTTCGCCTGTCGTAGAGAAGCGAACAAACCCGAAGCACATTCCAGCCATAACGCAAACAATGAGTGAGATGATAAAAAACCAAGTTCCATAGGGAAAGGAAAAAGTCAGCTTTCCGAGACGAGAAGTTCCGGGGCTAACGGCTTCATCATCCCATGAGGCATAATTGGATGTAATAGCGAATATCAGAGGCCCGACTAAAGACGCGGCATATATATATAGATCACCCTGCGAAATCGTAGCGTAGATTCGCTCCCCCAATGTGGCCTTGGTGGTTAGAAAAGCGGCTGAGAAAATCGGAAAAAACCAAATCGGAACGGTCGAGAAGACGGTAGAAAAAATAGTCTCGATTAGGGCAGATTTAATAGAACTCCAATTTGAGTTCGGCAGCTCCCCAATAAGCGGCACCCATCTCATCACTCTATGACCCCCATCGTGATTAAGCTTTCCGAAGTTCCTTTGCGACCTCGGTTGTTCCCACTAATTACTGACGCCCTCGGAACCTCCACGATTGTGGCTGATCCGCTATAGAGGTCTATGACGCTCTCATGCCAAGCATTCGTCGCAACAACCTTCGCTCCCCGGTCGACCGCATTTACGAGCGCATCACGGAGCCGCACCTGGTCCTCCCACGAGAATATCTTCTGGTTGTACTTGATGAAGCCATTCATGTTGTGTGCGGTCGTATAGGGTGGGTCAACGAATATCGCGTCACCCCCACGGGCTTTACTGATAGTTTCTTCAAAGTCGCAGCAACGAATATCGGCAGATTTCAACACCTCCGAGACTGACTTGAAGTTATCATTCTCAAAGATTATCTTGGATTTGGTACCAATCGGAACGTTGAACTCTCCCTTTAGGTTCTCCCGATACAAGCCATTCCAGCACGCCCTGTTTAGATAGAGGAAATGCGCCGCTCGGGACGCTACGTCTTGATGCTCAACACCGCGCTGCGAATAATAATAGTCTTTGGAATGCCTATCGTGATGCTCTTCTAGTCGATCAACTACTGACTTCCAGTCTTCTTTGATCGCTTGATAGGTTGCAATCAGCTTAGGGTTGACGTCAGAAAGAAGCGACGCACGTGGCAAAAGGCTGAAGTATATAGCACCACCGCCGAGGAAAGGCTCAATATAGCGACCGGAAAATGCCGGGATTGAAAACTCGGGGCGATCCACCAGCCATCTCTTACCGCCCGCCCATTTTAGAAAAGGTCTGATCGCCATGTTGCCCCTAGTTCGCAAACCAGCGATTGTATGGTTCGAACTCCTTGAAGATGTATGAACTCGTATAAAGGTTGTTTCCTTTCGTCAACTTAACTTTGGTTTCCACTACTTTCAGAGGAGTAATGAAAGGTTGAAAATACAAAATAAAGATCTCAAATCAAGCATGATGTCGGCGACTCTCTGCCCTTCAGCTTCCTGAAAGTTACAGTCGCCTAACCCCAGCCAGTGCCTCAGGCTGAAATTCACCGGCCACTAAAACGGCAATCAAAGTGTGTAGAATCGAGCGCTTGCTCTGAATTGAAGCCGACATTCAAGTGTTTTGGGGTCAGAAACCTCAGGCGGCATCATCATGGGGGATCGCTCGAAGCATCCCCCATACCCCGGTCGAATCTAATGGTCATATGGATCGTCTCCTTGAAACTAGGGAGTGCATAGCACCGCTATTAGATTGCTCGTGAAAGACCATCTCGCCTTTAACGCGAATGCACCTTAGAAAGAAAAAGGGAATGCAAATCGCTTCAAGGGGGATATCTTGGTTAGGGCGGGCACATGGCTAGATGACTTGATAGAAATCTATAATGATCTTGGTGGGGAAGCTCCGTATAGACAGGTCTACCCTTTGGCGCGAGAACGTCGGCTGGCGAGAGGCGCGTCTTGGACAACACAGGCAGAGGCATCAATTAGGCGAACGGTCGAAGACCACGCACGAACATCCAATAATTTTCGCGGTGAAGAGGTGTTCTACACGGTACACGGACACGGTAAGGGTGTCTGGGCCCTCATGCCGAAATATCTCCGTTCAAATCCAGTTATGCCTTCGATGGGCGGGGCTTCATATACTGCCGGAGTTGAAGGTATTATATTGGAATATACCTATTTGAGGCGCTCTCGTGACCCAAGGCTTGTGGAGGAGCGAAAAAGGATCGATGACTACACGTGCCAAGTCTGTGATTTCCGCCTTGCTGTTGGTGATGAAAATTACGTTATTGATGTCCATCACTTGCACCCATTAAGTACGGCCGGCCCTGTGGTGATCACCAGCGTGGAAGATTTAGTTTGCTTGTGCCCTACATGCCATCGAGTGGCGCATTCGCGAAAAGAAAGACCTCTAACCTTGCCGGAGGTTCGTGATCTCAGGTCGCGGCGATAGCGGGGCAGCGCCTCATCAGAGCAGGCATCCTACCGTCTAACCTTGCATGCTTTTAGTCCACATGGTCGGGCGTCCTAGAGGAGCCCTGCTGCATTCTGCCCGTTGTCGTCCTTACGCATGCGTCCCACGCCGGATCGCCTTCGTCAACAACCACAACCGCTAATGATGCTGTGTCTCAAAATGTATGAGCGGTGAGACCGTCTCTTGACCCGTCTCAAATGTCATCTTATAAGCCTCTTATCGCAACCCCTAAGGACTTACAAGACAATGGCATTGATCGGATACGCCCGAGTTTCCACCGTAGGGCAGTCGCTTGAGGTGCAGATCGGCAAGCTGACGGCGGCAGGGGTGGAGACCGACCATCTCTATTCCGACAAGAAGACTGGTGTGGACCGGGACCGTCCCGGCTTGAAGGACGCGCTGCGCTTCGCACGTAAGGGTGACACCTTCGTTGTTTGTAAGGTCGACCGTCTAGCGCGATCTACAATCGACCTGATGAACATCGTCAGCGAACTCGACAAGAAGGGCGTCCAGTTCAAGGTATTGGACCAGAGCATCGATACCACGACCAAAGAGGGCCGAATGATGCTGGGGTTCCTTGCGGTCATTGCGCAGTTCGAAACCGAGATCAGGCACGAAAGGCAGATGGACGGCATCGCACAGGCGAAGCAGAGCGGCGTCAAGTTTGGTAGGAAGACCGTCATGACCGATGATGTCGTGGAAATGATCAGGACCATGAAGGCTGACGGGAAGCCAATAGCGGAAATCATGAAGGCATCGGGGATGTCCAGGCCGTCAGTCTATCGGGCTCTCGGCTCCGTAGGGGCATAACCGGCCGAGGACGTTAGGTGTACCCCTAGCACAACGAAAGCGATTTGGGTGACCACCGGCACGAAGATTGCCGCCATTGACGTTAGGTGGACGACTAGCAATTACCTGACCCCTAGCACATTAGGTGCCCCACTAGCACGGCATCGCTGTGATCGGGTTGCCCCCTAGCTGATGAAGGCGCATGGGGTCGAAGCCGGACGCCTCAGGTGTGGCCGGTTAACCCACCCCCTTGCTCTACTCTCGAAATCCACACGTTAGCGCCCGCCTGTCTGACCCGCTGCTCCTCGGGGCGCGATGGGTTGGAGCGCTGCCGTGTGCATTTCTAGAGCATGCACAGAACTGGCTTAGCGGGACTCCCCACTAAAATCTTGAGACCGCGTGTCTTGCTATCGATGCCTGAACAGCATGAGCAGATGCAGACGTCCTCACCATCACCACCGTCGAAACCTCAGACCACAGGAGCAACCTATGAGGACCATGAATGACCGCTAGAACCTATAGCAGACCGAAGAAGACCATAGTTCTCAAGGCGAAGAGGAAAAGGGCTCGTAACCTTACCGCCGCCGTGGCCTACGCCGTCGAGAAGGACAACCGAAGAGAAGCCCGAGAGCAGGCAAGAGCAAGGATCGAACAATGAGCGGTGACGGAATGACAATCACCCTCGATCTTGGCGCTCTCCTCATGCTGGAGGAAAACCAGATACGGGAGAAGACCGAGCGGCACACCGTAAGGCGCTACGCTGAACAGATGGCAGGCGGAGCGATATTCCCGCCTATCAAGGTTACGCTAACCGATCCGACCGACGTGACCAGAGGCTACACCCTGGTGGATGGATGGCACCGCGTTGAGGCAACGAAGGAGAACGGCGGCGGGTCCATTGTGGCCGAGGTTGTCGTTGCGAGAGCTGAGGAAATCCCATGGTTGGCCGTGGAGGCGAACAGGGCTCATGGACTTCAACTGAAGCTCACCAGAGTGGTTCGAAGGGCCATCTTCAGAGCCTACGTACATGCCGGTAAACACCGCACGGGACGTGGCAGGAAGGTGAAGACGGCGAGCGAAATGGCCCAGGAGCTGAATGGTATCGTGTCGCGGCGGCAACTGCCGTCGTGGATGGCTGCCGATTTCCCGGCAATCTACAGGGCAATGAATGGCAATGGTCTTGAAGAGCAGGACCATGGTGGACCGAAGGGCCGCGATAGGGACGAAGAATGCGCTAAGGCAGCCCTTGCAGCGTTGGACGAGTATGAGGCCTGCATGCGGGCGATGACGGACAATCGTAAGGCTCGGAAGGTTCTGGTAGCCGCCGCCGCACAAGTCCTTGAGGTTGCCGCATCTGTCACGGGGAAACGGGAATGGCCTAAGGCTGGTTCGGTATCTTCAATTGATGATTTCTGACACGATATCCCGTAATATCAAAGCCTTAGCTAAAAATATGGCAATTGCCACTTCACATACGCATTCGGGACCTTGAAAGCACTGGGAAACAGGGCGCGTAGCGGTTTCACCCCCGACATTACCATCAGAAACAATACCACGAAGGCTCGGAGCGATCCGGGCCTTTTCGTATTTCCAAAGGACACAGAATGAAATGAGAGCAGATATCCGATGCGGGCAGAACGCAAAGGTCCGCAGGACCCAGCCCAATTGGCTTGTCGAGTGCATCAAAGCAGGCATTCCGTTGAACCAACTCCCACCGGCACCAAAGGCCGACGCAAGCCACAAAGAGAAGGTCCAGCACACGTGGAAGCTTCGCAAGCTATGGGCGGAGAAGACCGGCAGGACCATCGAACGCCTCACGCCACCCGGCTACAACGACAAGCTTGCGGAGGCGAGACGGAAGGAACGGCAGGGTGCTGAAATCAGCCCTGAGGCGAGGGACCGGATCATACGGAGAGTGTTGGAATAATGCTGCGTCGAAAGAGAAGGGCCACAGTCTCGATCACCGTGGCCCAGCCAACCCTCTAGCGAAGTGGGCAGGGGGAAATTTAAGTTTCCCAACTCAGAGACATAGCCAATCTCACGAAGCGGGGCAAGCCAACGCAGGCAACCCCAATCCAGAATACGCAACAATAGCGCCATAGCAACCTATCAGGGCGCTTCCACATTCAACATTCAAGCACCAGAAGAGGTACAATGACCGACGCAATTTCCGTCATCAAGGGATTTGAGGGCTACATCGACCACGCGAAGTGGGACCGCACCGCTTATCGCGCTGGCTATGGTTCCGACACGACCACCCTTGCCGATGGTACGAAGGTTCCGATCACCGCAGACACCGTAGTCACCCGCGAGGACAGCGAACGTGACCTTGCACGCCGTGCTGTCGAGTTTGAGAATACCGCAGCCAAGCAGGTCGGTGAGGATAAGTGGGCGGCTCTCCCAGGCAATGTCCGTGCAGCCCTTACGTCCACCACGTACAACTACGGCAGCCTTCCGCACGACGTGGTTGCTGCCATCCAGACCGGTGACATCAACGCTATTGCTTCGGCAGTCAAAGATCGTGGAAGTGACAACGGCGGGATCAATGAAGGTCGACGGTCGAAGGAAGCCGAGATCATCCTAGGTGGCCCTATGTCCGCCGCAGACAACGCCCCGTATCGCCCTAAAGCTTCCCCGGGCGTCCAGTACACCGCAGGCACCGAAGTCAACCTTCAGTCTGACACGGCTCAGATTGATGGCGCACCCCGCGCTGAAGATCCCGAAGGCACAAGCCTCTGGCAGCTTCAGAAGGATGCCTTCAATCAGGAAAGTACCCTTGCCTACCTGCTGAACAGCAACCCCTACCGGGACGACCCCAACTTCAAGGCACCGTCTGAGGAACAGCGCCTTAAAGACCTCACGGATCGCGGTCTAGACCCTGAGCATTACGCCAAGTTCACAGGTGGCGCTACGTCCGCTGAAGGATACAATCGCCAGCTTCAGAACGCTCAGGAAGACAGTGAACGTCTTCGCCGCCTCCAAGGTGCGGGCATGACAGGGGCAGCGCTACAGATCGCCAATCAGTTCCTCGATCCGGTCTCCCTGGCCACCGATGTCGCCGTTGGTACCGTTGCGCCCCAGATCGTATTCGGCAAGCGGGCCGGTCAGGTGTCGCGGGTTCTCGTCGGTGCCCTCAGCGCAGGCTCAGGGGCAGCGGCCTCGACTGGGTTGAACTATTCCGTCAACCCTAATGCCACCAAGGCAGACCTCTTGATGGGCGTTGCGTTTGGCATAGGTGTCGGCGGTGTCGCCGGTAAGCTCATGTCCCGTGGTGCAACCGTCACAGAAGGCGCTCAGCTTCAGCGGCTCGCACAGCGCGTGGTCGATGACCACGAGGGCGTCAAGATGGGCACCGGTTTCGGCGGCGCAGCCCCTACAGGCATCCATGAACCGAGGCTCCCGTTCGAAGCTCCGATCTCTGAACTGGACCATGCTGACGTTGCAAAGACCGCCTTCGGTGCTGTCCGTGCCGACCTCTCTGCTCAGCTCGATAAGTCACCCTTGGTCACCACTCGTGCCCTAGGTGGCGCTTTGGTGCAGGATGGTACCGGCAAGATCGGCGGTGCTGTCAACGGCAAGGCAGCATCCGAAGAGGCTGAGAACCTCGTGACCGAGTTCCGCGCTGTCTACTTCCGCACATACAAGGCTCAGCTCCAGAAGGTCTTCGACAAGGAAGGCACTGGGATCGTCGACAAGTTCTGGAAGGGTACGACCGAGCATAAGTTCAACGAGGAAGTGGACCGCTACGTGCGGGACCGCACTTACATGGGTGGTGAGAAGTACAGCGAAGAAGTCCGCGCGGTCGGCAAGGTGATCCGTGATAACCTCAGAGAGCTTAACCAGCTACAGAAGAACCCATGGAAACGAGAGGGCACCGTTGGGCGCTCTGTGTTCGGCCATGAGGACATTCCGGACAACCCCTACTACATGCCCCGTGAATGGCAGTCTTCCAAGATCGCTGCGGCATATCACGCCTATACCAAGGGCACTCTCGACGATCTTTTCTTCGGTGCCTTCCGGTCGGCGAACGCTGATATGGATGAGGCAGCACTGCGGAAGTTGTCGCAGGGTTTCGTCAAGAGCCTCACAGACCGTAGCCTTGGACTGGACGACAACTTCATCAGGACGCTCTCTGGAGACAACATTGATGAGATGGTTGACCTCCTAGCCAAGCACAAGGGTCTGTCTGAAGCCGACGCCGCTGAGATCGCTGAGAGCTTCCGCAAGGTGCCCAACGGTGACGCTGGTCGTGATACGCACCAACGTCGCCGGTCGCTGCTGGATGAGGAGTATCAGCTCTCTTACAAGCCCCGCACGGTCCATGGTGTCACGGAGGACCAACCGCTATCCATCCGCGACCTCTTCAACACCGATGCCACTTCGGTCCTCGACCGCTACACCCGAAATGCGGCCGGAAACATCGCCATGGCCCGCATTCGCGTTGCTGATCCCAAGTCGGGGAAGCTCGTGATTGACGGCCTTACCAGTCAAAAGGAGATCGACAACTATCTAACGAGCATGAGGCAGGAGGCCGCAGACAGGGCTGTTCCGAAGCAAACCATTGAGAAGGATATCAAGAACGTCACGCTGGCAATCAACGCTATCAAGGGTCATCACGTCGATGGGCTTGAGGGCACCGAGTGGGGCTTTTGGCTGCGGTCTATCCGCAAGTTCAACTTCTCCCGCATCATGAATCAAGCTGGCTTCGCTGCCGTACCTGAGATCGGGAACATCGTCGGGTCCGTTGGCCTGAAAGCCTCGTTGTCGCAAATGCCAGCCGTTCGGCGCATGATGACCGATGCAGGTGAGTTGGCCCTGAAGGATGGTCTGGCCGACGACATCGAGTATGCCTTGGGCATCGGCACCGAGCGATTGACCCGATACGCTCCCAGTGACACCTATGACGACGTCATGTCCATGGTGGACGATGGTAGCCGGGGATGGCGTGATCATGTCAGCAACGCCCTGGAGAGAGCAAACCGGGTAACCGCAGACACCTCAGGTATGTCCTTCATCGACGCAACGACACGGCGGTGGGCTTCTAAGGCCATCATCCAGAACTTTGCCAACATGGCGGTGAAGGGTAAGGGTATCTCAGCCAAGCGACTTGCTGACCTCGGCATCGACGGGGAAATGTCAAAGCGTGTCCTGGCTGAACTGACGAACCGTGACTTCCTGCCCATGAAGGGTAAGAAGGTGGCTGGGTTACGCTTCGAGGGTGCCAGTGATAAGGAAGCTGCGGAGTTCTTTCGCCGTGCGGTCATCCGAAAGACCAATCAGGTGATCCAGAAGAACGACGTGGGCAACCTGATGCCGTTCATGAACACTGCGGTGGGCAAGGTGATCATGCAGTTCCGCTCGTTCATGGCTGCGGCCTACGTCAAGAACTCCCTCAAGTCCCTGCACATGCGGGACACCGAGGCCGCTGTCGGCGCGGCAGTGACCACAGGCATTGCAGCCCTCACCTACTCGCTCCAGATGCAGGCTCAGGCTTTGGGTCGTAACGACAGGGAGAAATTCCTTGAGAAGCGGCTGGCGCCCGACAATGTCCTCAAGGCGGCGATTGCTCGGTCTGGGTGGTCATCGATCGCACCGATGTTGATAGACACGGTCGTGCCGGCTCTGGGCGGTGACGCTCAGTTCTCCTACGCCCGTACCACCGGTCAGACGTCGAACAGCCTCTTTGGTAACCCAACCTTTGGGCTGCTCGATGATATCAGCACGGCCACCAAAGCCGCCGCTGGTGCCGCACGTCCCGGCTCGTTGTCTCAAGAGGAGTGGCGGGCATTCGCTAAGATTGCTCCGTATGGCAACGCTCTGCCTGCTCTGGGCCTTTACAATCTCTTGATCTCCGAGCAGCCCGAGCGGATGCCCCGCAGCGCCCGGTAGTCAACCTTAAGACAATGGGCGGCGTATTCGTATGCCGTCCATTCCTTCACGCAGCAGTGACCTCACGGTCGAACCATAGGCCACCGCAGCGCCGCATAGCGACTCAGCCATTGCGTTTGCGAGGCGGAATGAAGCTTTCCCCATCCGGACGATGGAACGCGCCCAGGGAGGCGCTGGGGGCTTGCGATTGCTTAGGTGACCACTGCCGATCATTTGCACTGTCAGGATAGTTGGAGGCGTGCAACTAAGTATTTGTTTTATTTGATAAATATCCACTAGACAGATTTCCGCGAAGCACATACGCAGGCTCGGCACCGCAATTGGTGCTTCGTTACATGGAAAGATGACATCATGCATATCGCGACCAAGCGCTTCGAACTCGAAATCCACCGTGACAGCCTTTATCTACGTGCCTCGGCCTTCGGGAAGATGTGCGCCACCTTCCTAGATTGGTCTGGCAGTGGCCTAAGCGCCACGGACTGGATGATCGTTGACCCAGCGTGGGGGCTGGCATCAGCCGGCGAACATTAACTCATTCGTCTACTTGCGGTGAAACTTCTGGGCCGATGACGTATCGCGGCATCTTCTGGATTTCGCGGTACAATGCTTTCATGGTTTTCTCACCATATTCCGTGGACGAACGACCATCGGCATGGCCTTGGATCGCGTCCATGTAGGTTGGCGCAATGTCCACATCACGAGCTATCGTCTTGAAGCGGTGCCGCCATGCATGGTTTGGCTGAACTCGTTTGTCAGTAATCTTGGCAACTTCTCTCACCCAGTCACTCACCTTGCCGCGTACGCTCGCTGCCTGAGTATGCCCAGGCTTCCTCTTGTCGTCGTTAGGCAGGTAGAAGAGAGGACCGGACGGTCTGCTCGACACCCATTCAAGGAGCCCAAGTTCAACTAGGTGAGGATGGATAGGCACCATCCGGTATTCGCCCGTCTTCACACTTCCGGCCTCAGGCGTGACCATGAGGAATGGATGGCCGTATTGTTGCGACACATCTTGACGGCGGAGCTGCGTAATCTCACCCGCCCGTGCGCCTGTATACGCGCATATCCAAGGCACCCACCGGCAGGCCAGCTTATTCAGCTCGGTCATTCTGCCAAGCCTCTCAGGATCGCTTAAAGCGCACTTGAGGATAGCCACTGCTTCTTCGTCGGTGAAGCCCTTGGGACGCTCCTTGACACGCTTCGGTACCGAAACCTTGATGTTGACGGTAGGATTAGACGTCAACAAGGACTTGGCTAAGCCGACCCGATAGATGACACGGATCGCGGCAAGGTACTTGGTGCTGACCGTCTTTGCGGCAATACCCCGTTCATGCCGAAGAAACTCGCAGTAATCGGCAACATTCAAGCCGGTCACTCGGGTCGCGTCATCGTGCTTGAGATATGCCTTGAAGTCTTCAATCTTCTGGAGGAAATCTGCAGGCGTCTTAGGCGCCCCGCCATTTGCGAGGTGATCGCGTTCCCAGCGTTCGAACAGTTTCGTCAAAGTGACCTTACCGACCTTCGACTCCTTATCCGCAATCGGTGGAAAACGAACAACGTTCGGATCGGGGCTATAGTCACCTTCGGCTTTCTTACGTTGCTGATCGGCGGCAAGAAGGAGTGTTTGATGAACCTGCTGGATAAGACGATCTCGGCTTGGGCCATCGGTGACGATGCCCTCGCTTATGAGGAGTTCATCAATCGACTGACCATACCACTGTTCCCATAGGCCTTCGACTGCTACACGCTCAGCCAGCTCACGGATGCCCTTCCAGACTTCAGCGGGACCGGGCTCATCATGAAAACCGTCAACGATCTTTCGATAGACCTTGCCGCTGAGCGCAACGATCTGCTTCTGGGTGAGAGGCTCCGGCTGGGCACGCATCATCTTCCAACGCGCCGTGACTTTCTGCTCTTGCGAAGAGAATAGCTCCTTCGCGAGGACAGGGTCCTTTGTCTGAAGGGAAATCTTGACCTCGGTCTTACCGACAGTGCTGACCAAATCTGCCGGCACACGCGCTCGATAGTAGTAGACGCCAGTCTTAGGATGCTTGAAGGGACGGGGCATTTGCAGAACCATGTGGCCACCTCTGTGTACCACCGAGGCGCTTTCAAGTCCCTGATAACAGTCAACTATTTGGAAATCAAATAGAAAAAATGGTGCTGCTAGAGAGATTTGAACTCTCGGCCTCTCCCTTACCAAGGGAGTGCTCTACCCCTGAGCTATAGCAGCAAACCGTGGCGCGTCGGGCGCGCCGTATTGGGCGAGGCGGCTATTGCCATAGGTCGGGGCCAAGTGCAAGCCGCAAATTTCAACTTCTGTGAAAGATCGCGGGAAAAAATGCGTCGGCCTTTTGAAGTCGGGGGATTTCGGCTATGGGAAGCGCATGGGTGTGGATAAGACGAAAAATGATGAAAAGCCGATCTCGCAAGGCGGTTTGACGGCCGGCGAGGTGGGCGAAGGCGTGGTTGCGGCACCGGTTACCGAGGCGGATCGGCGGCGGGAGCGGGCTGCGCAGAAGCTGCGTGAAAATCTCGGTCGTCGCAAGCAGCAGGTGCGGGCGCGTCGCGCGGGCCAAGCGGACGAGACCGATGGGCTGCCGGCCGCAAATACCGCGCCGGAGAAAGCCGCCGCCGCAAAAATGGACGAATCGTAATGATTCATGTCGCCCATCATCAAACAGCCATCAAACGAATTGAAGCTTTAATCTATTTCGTCTAAAGAGCGCCTTTTCCCAGGTGGCATGGAACTTCAGGAAAGGCGGGCTCGGCCCGTAGTCATATATGGATCGTATCAGGATTGTCGGCGGCAACGAGCTTAACGGTATCATTCCGATCTCCGGCGCCAAGAACGCGGCTCTGCCTCTGATGATCGCCTCGCTGCTGACCAGCGATACGCTGACGCTCGAAAACGTGCCGCATCTGGCCGACGTCGAGCTGCTGCAGCGCATTCTCGGCAATCACGGCGTCGACGTCGCCGTCAACGGCCGGCGCGAGCGCCAGGAAGACGCCTATTCCCGCACCATCCATTTCACCTGCCGCACCATCGTCGACACTACCGCTCCTTACGAGCTGGTTGCCAAGATGCGCGCCAGCTTCTGGGTCATCGGGCCGCTGCTTGCCCGCGAAGGCCAGGCGCGCGTGTCGCTGCCCGGCGGCTGCGCCATCGGCACGCGCCCGGTCGATCTGTTTATCGAGGGCCTGACGGCGCTTGGCGCCAACATGGAAATCGATGGCGGCTATATCAACGCCACCGCGCCCAAGGGCGGCCTGATCGGCGCGCGCTATGACTTCCCGAAGGTTTCGGTCGGCGCGACGCATGTGATGATGATGGCGGCGACCCTTGCCCGCGGCACGACGATCATCGGCAATGCGGCGCGCGAGCCTGAGGTCGTCGATCTCGCCAATTGCCTGATCGCCATGGGCGCCAAGATCACCGGCGCCGGCACCAGCACGATCACCATCGAAGGCGTCACCTCGCTCTCCGGCGCGCGTCACCGCGTCCTGCCGGACCGCATCGAGACCGGCACCTATGCCATGGCCGTTGCCATGGCCGGCGGCGATGTCACTCTGGAAAATACCGACATGGCGCTGCTCGATACGGCGCTGGACAGCCTGCGCCGCGCCGGTGCCGATATCTCGGCGACCAATAACGGCATTCGCGTCAAGCGCAACGGCGGCGGCATCCAGCCGGTCGATGTCGTCACCGATCCCTTCCCGGGCTTCCCGACCGACCTGCAAGCGCAGTTCATGGCGCTGATGACGCGCTCGACCGGCACCTCGCATATCACCGAGACCATCTTCGAAAACCGCTTCATGCATGTGCAGGAACTCGCCCGCCTCGGCGCGAAGATTTCTCTCTCCGGCCAGACGGCCAAGATCGAGGGCGTCGAGCGGCTGAAGGGCGCACCGGTCATGGCGACGGACCTTCGCGCCTCGGTATCGCTTGTTATCGCCGGCCTTGCCGCCGAGGGTGAAACGCTGGTGTCGCGCATCTATCATCTCGATCGCGGCTTCGAGCGGCTGGAAGACAAGCTGACGCGTTGCGGCGCGATCGTCGAGCGTATCAGCGACTAATTCCCGCTATTGCCGTGAACAGACCGGAGAAGCCCGTTTTCTCCGGTTGCGTCTTTCGTGGCTGCACCCTATTTCCATCACGAGGAAATGCCGCTATCGGCATGTCCGTGGGCGATCAGGGATAACAGGCGCATGACCAATCTCAAGCTAATGGCACTCGACAACGAAGACCTGGGCGTTATTTCCGCGCATATGCAGGATAGCGTCTTCAAGGTCGGCGACATGTCCTATGCGCCGAAGCTCAAGCAATTTTCGCTCGCCGCCAACCGTTTCGTCTGGGAGCTCTCGGATCAGAAGCGCAAGACGTTCGAGCGCCGTCGGGCAGTGCTGGTGTTCAAGCGGGTGCTGGCGGTGCGCTCCAGCGGCGTCGACCGCCGCCGGCGCGACGAGGTGCTGTCGCTGCTCGCCATCCGCTTCGACCAGAAGGGTGAGGGGCCGGATGGCACCATCGAGCTGACGCTTGCCGGCAAGGCCACCATTGCGCTCGATGTCGAATGTATCGAAGTTCAGCTTGCGGATATCGGCGGCGCGTGGGAAACGGCTAATAAGCCCAGTCATCCGGACGAAGCGCTCTAGGCCGGACGGAAAACGAGTTTCGGTCGCCGGCGGCGGCCTCGATGTAAAAGGATTATCAGCGTGGCTATCTGGCTGGATCAGGCGTCGGAAGGGTTCGAGGAGAAGTTCGCCGCTTTTCTCACGACCAAGCGGGAAGTGTCCGAAGACGTGAATGCCGTCGTGCGCGCCATCATCGACGATGTCAGGGCGCGGGGCGACGCGGCGCTGGCCGATTATTCCAAGAAATTCGAAGGCATCGATTTCGCCACGACGCCGATGCGCGTCACGGAAGCCGAGATCGACGCGGCGGTTGCCGCCGTTCCCGCCGAAGTGCTGGGCGCGCTCAAGGTCGCGGCCACCCGCATCGAATCGCACCATCGCCGGCAATTGCCGAAGGACGATATCTACGAGGACGATCTCGGCGTCGGTCTCGGCTCGCGCTGGACGGCGATCGAGGCCGTCGGTCTCTACGTGCCCGGCGGCACCGCCAGCTATCCAAGCTCGGTGCTGATGAATGCGGTGCCGGCCAAGGTTGCCGGGGTCGAGCGTGTCGTCATCACGGTGCCGACCATGGGCGGTTCGATCAATCCGGCGGTGCTGGCCGCTGCCCGCATGGCCGGCGTCGAGGAGATCTACCGCATCGGCGGCGCGCAGGCGATCGCAGCGCTGGCCTATGGCACGGAGACGATCGCCCCGGTCTACAAGATCACCGGCCCCGGCAATGCCTATGTCGCTGCCGCCAAGCGCCATGTCTTCGGCACTGTCGGCATCGACATGATCGCCGGCCCGTCCGAAGTGCTTGTTATCGCCGACAAGCACAATGATCCGGATTGGCTGGCTGCCGATCTCCTGGCGCAGGCCGAGCATGACGAAGGCGCACAGTCGATCCTGATCACCGACGACGCGGAGTTCGGCAAGGCCGTCGAAGGCGCCGTCGAGCGGCAGCTGAAGCGGCTGAGCCGTGCGAAGACGGCGGCTGCAAGCTGGCGGGATTTCGGCGCCATCATCCTGGTCTCCGACCTGAAGAAGGCCGTTCCGCTTGCCAACCGCATCGCTGCCGAGCATGTCGAGCTCGCGGTCGACCATCCCGATACGCTGCTTGCAGGCATCCGCAATGCCGGCGCGATCTTCGTCGGCCGTCATACGCCGGAAGTGATCGGCGATTATGTTGGCGGCTCCAATCATGTGCTGCCGACGGCCCGTTCGGCCCGCTTCTCGTCCGGCCTGTCGGTGCTCGATTTCGTCAAGCGCACGTCGATCCTGCGGCTCGGTCCGGAGCAGCTGCGCGCGCTTGGTCCGGCGGCGATCGCTCTTGCCGAGGCGGAAGGGCTCGACGCCCATGCGCGGTCGGTCGCGATCCGTCTCAATCTCGAGAGGTAGAGTATGGCAGAAGGCGTCTTCCGGCTGAGCGATGTGGTCCTGGACGACACGATCGGCCGCTCGACGCCCGACGTCGAGCACGAGCGTGCCGTCGCCATCTTCGACCTGATCGAGGAAAACAGCTTCGAGCCTGTGGGACATGTGGGCGGCCCCTATCTCTTGAACCTGTCGCTGGTCGACCAGAAGCTGGTTTTCGACATCCGGACAGAGGAGGGGACGGTCGTTGCCGCCCATATCCTGTCGCTGACGCCGTTTCGCCGGATCGTGAAGGATTATTTCATGATCTGCGAGAGCTATTACGAGGCGATCCGCTCCTCCACCCCCAGTCGCATCGAGGCGATCGACATGGGCCGCCGTGGCATCCACAATGAAGGGTCGCGGACGCTTATGGAGCGGCTGCAGGGCAAGATCACCGTGGATTTCGACACGGCGCGGCGGCTCTTTACCCTCGTCTGCGTGCTCTACTGGCGCGGGTGACGGCGATGGAACAGCCAGCGGCAGCGGCCATCGAGCATAGCGGCAAGGCGCCCGGCGCCATCCTCTTCATGTGCGGGCTCAACACCATCCGCTCGCCGATGGCGGAGGTGATCGCGCGCGGAATGCTGCCGCAGGGCACCTATATCGCCTCGGCGGGCGTGCGGGCCGGCGAGCGCAATTCTTTCGTCGACGTCGTTCTCGAGGAGATCGGCCTGTCGCTCGGACGCCGGCAGCCGCAGACGCTGGAGGATCTGGAGGATGATTTCTTCGATCTCATCATCACGCTTTCTCCCGAGGCGCATCACGCGGCGCTGGAGCTGACGCGGGCCAATGCCATCGACGTCATCTATTGGCCGACCATGGACCCCTCGGCGATCGGCGACACGCGCGAGCAGATTCTCGATGCCTACCGCGACGTGCGGGATTATCTTCAGGGCCTGATCGAAAGCAGGCTGGTGGAACATCGCGGCTCCCTTTAGGGTGCCGCGTGAAACAAATGCAGAAAGCCTTATCAACGTGGTTCACAAAACCGCGTCGATTGTGTAGTTTCCGCGCAAATTTCCGGCGACCCCGCATTTTGCCACGGGCGCCGGCCTCAACCCTACAGGAAAAGAAGCTTTAATGCCGAAAGAAGAAGTCCTAGAATTTCCGGGTGTCGTCACCGAATTGCTGCCGAACGCGACCTTCCGCGTGAAGCTGGAAAACGAGCACGAGATCATCGCCCACACCGCTGGCCGCATGCGCAAGAACCGCATCCGCGTTCTCGCCGGCGACAAGGTGCTGGTGGAAATGACCCCTTACGACCTGACCAAGGGCCGCATCACCTACCGTTTCAAGTAGTCGCTGCTCGTTTTCGAGCCGGCTGTCCGTCTCCCGCCTGACAGGTCGAGGTTTTATGGCGCTGAAACACAAGCTGATACTGGCCTCCGGATCGCCGCGCCGCGTCGACCTCCTGCATCAGGCAGGGATCGAAGCGGCGCGCCTGATGCCCATGGATATCGACGAGGCTCCGAAGAAGTCGGAGCACCCGCGATCGCTGGCGCGCAGGCTTTCGGCGGAAAAGGGCGAAGCAGCCCTTGCCGCGTTGAAGGGCGATGTCGCCTGGCAGGGAAGCTATATCCTCGCCGCCGACACGGTCGTCGCCGTCGGCCGACGGATTCTGCCGAAGGCGGAGTTCGTCGACGAGGCGTCTTCGGCGCTGCACCTGCTCTCCGGCCGTAGCCATGTCGTCTATACCGGCGTCTGCCTGATCACGCCCGACCGCAAGCTGCGCCAGAAGGTCGTCGAGACCAAGGTTCGCTTCAAGCGGCTGTCGGCGAGAGACATCGACATGTACCTCGCCTCCGGCCAGTGGCGCGGCAAGGCGGGTGCCTATGGTATCCAAGGGCTCGCCGGCTCCTTCGTGCAGAAGCTGATCGGCTCCTACACCAATGTCGTCGGATTGCCACTTTATGAAACCATGCTGCTTCTGGCGGGAGAGGGTTTCGACGTTCATGCCACCTGGCAGGAAGGGTGATTGTCATGGCGGATGACGACAAGATCAAAGTCGGCGCAAAGATCGAGCCACTGCGCAAGACACGGCCTTGCGTGGAGTGCGGCCGGCCTTCGATGCGCGAGCATTACCCCTTTTGCTCGGATCGCTGCCGCTCGGCCGATCTGTCCCGGTGGCTCAACGGCTCCTATGCCATTCCCGTTGCCGAGGATCAGACCAAGGCGGACTATCCCGAAGAGGAATAGTCCCGCCGCCATTTCGCTGTTCGCTCCGGCGAAGCCATTCATTTTGTTCGTAAATTGCCAAAAATCTATTTCCTGTCAAAAAAGAGTCATTTGCGGCTGGACATGGACGAACAAGATGCTATAACCCCGCTCGCTTCCGGGGTGAACCAAGCACCCAGGGCCTTCCAAGGCCTTCTGATTTGCGCGAAGCACGGATGCCCAGATAGCTCAGTTGGTAGAGCAGCGGATTGAAAATCCGCGTGTCGCTGGTTCGATTCCGGCTCTGGGCACCACTCTAAGCCATTGTTGTGCTTGTATTTTTCAATATCCGCATTCTTTCTTAAATAGTTGAGTTTGACAGATTTATTTGCCGAGTTTGACAACTTCTTTTTTTCGTCTGTTCACTTCCTGCTCAAAATCCGCGATGATGCCTTGCATTTTCCGCTTCCTGTTGGCGCGCTTCGAATAACGCCGTGCCATGGTCTCAGTCTCCTGTCCGAGCATGTCGGCGATAGTCCGGTCGTTGAAGCCAAGCTCGGCAAGGATGGACGCTACCGTGTATCTCAGACCTTTCAGCGTGAGTCCGGGCTGTATTATTCCTTGTTCGAGATACGTGTCCTTCAGCTTGTCCCAGTTCGATGAAAAGCCGCTATAGGTCCATGGCTTGACGCGACTGTTTGCGCAAAGCGTGATGGCATTGTGTTCCGGTGCCGTTTCCATGAATTCGATAAGGGGGCTGGGAGCGGGATCCAGACCGGCACACCAGTCTTTCCGCGCCGCGTGTCGAGCATGCCGTCCTTTACGGCTGTTTGAGGCAGTTTGACCGCATCGCTTGGATCTATGGCACATACATCATCAGTGCCATTGGCAGCTTCATGTAGGCGGGCAGGGCGATCATGACTGATTCCCGCTCCGCATCCTGCCACGGTCGGTTCGCGTCTGGCATGCTTTTCGGCCGGGGAATGGCGGGGATCTTTGCGGTGGGGTTGTCCTTCATATAGCCCTGTCATCGAAAAACGAATTGAGCGATGAGGCGAAAATTCCTGTGTCGCTGCCTCTCGTCCAGAAAGCCGTCAATCAACAACGAGCGACCTGCGCTGGGTCACCCAGACGACCATCGCCAACGCGATCAGGACCCCGCCGCCGGTGACGACAGCGACCCAGCCGCCGCGTTCCCACAAGACGCCTGCCATCATCGACCCCAGCGCGCCGCCGATGAAGTTACAGGCGACGAAGGCCGTATTCAGGCGGCTGCGCGCGCCAGGATCGACCGCGAACAGTCTCGATTGATTGAGAACGTTTGTGGCCTGGATTGCGACGTCCAGCAACAGGACAGCGGCCAGGACAGGAACGATGTGCGTTGAACCAAAGCCCGCGATTACGAGAGAGATCAGCGCCAGAGCAAGTGCGGCGCCCGTACCTTCGACCGACCAGCCCCGATCATGGAGCCAGCCGGCGCGGCGGGCTGCAAGCGCGCCCGCAAGACCGACAAGACCGACCAGACCGATCTGACTGACGGAGTAGCCGAAAGGCGGCGAACTGAGAAGGAAGGTCAGGCCGGTCCAGAATAGCGTGAAGACGGCAAATGCGCAGGCACCGATGACGAGCGTCATTTGCACGGGCCGATGTTGGCGCACGACCGAAAAGACCGAGGCCAACAATTTGCCATAGGAAACGGCGGGCCTCGGCTTCTCCGCCGGCAGAGCCCGGGAGAGAAGGACCGCAAGCAGAATGATGAACAGGGCGGCCGCAACGTAGATCGCCCGCCAACCGAAGGCATGCGCGAGAAAGCCGCTGATCGTGCGTGACAGCAGGATACCGGTGATCAGCCCCGAGACGATCGTTCCGACCACGCGGCCGCGCTGGTCGGGCTCGGCGAGATCGCCGGCGAGAGGTGTGAGAAGTTGTCCAGCGATGGTGGTCAATCCAACGGCTGCAAGCGCGGCGAGCAGAGCCGCGAAACTCGGCGCGAGCGCGCAGGCGACAAGCGCCACCGCAGAACAGATCATGATGGCCGGGATCAAGCGCCGCCTGTTCATCGTATCGCCAAGCGGGACGACGAGCAGAATGCCAAGCGCATAACCCATCTGTGTGACAGTAATCAGTGTGCCGGCGGCGGCGATCGAAACACCGAGCGAACCGGCGATATCAGACAGCAAGGGCTGGGCCCAGTAGAGATTGCCGACCGCCGCTCCACCGGAAGTCGCAAACAATAGTGTAAGCGCTGGCGACATTCCGCCGGACGTTGGAGTTTTAGAGTGCGCGCGCGACATGGGGCGTCCCTTGAACGGAAATCGAGATGCGCCGACCTTGCAGGCCCACCTCATGTTTTTTCTCAGCAATTACGTCATTGACCTGCGATCAAGATCGGGTGTCAGCTTGCGGGACCTTCGACGATATAGACGCGCGACGTCGCCGATTTGTGCCGGATCGGTTTGAGTTTTTCATATTCGGGCGAGTTGTACCAAGCCTTTGCCATGTCCATGCTGTCAAAAGCGATCACCACCATGCGCCCGTCGAAGCCCGCGCCTTCGAGTGAGACGACATTTCCGCCACCCCTGACAATGAAACGCCCTCCGAATGGCTTGAATGTCGATTCCACCTGGGTGCTGTATGGCTTGATCCCCTCCGGATCAGTCACTTGGAACTCTGAGATGTAGTAGGCAGGCTTCACACCGGGAGCCGGCTCCTGGGCCCAGGACGCTGACATCGTGGGAAAGGTGGCGGCGCCAAGCGCAATCAAGAGCATTGCGATGCGAACTTTCTTCATCTTGGGTTCCTTGCGCTTAAAGGGAGGTGGATCGACGTTACCTTGGCTGTCACTGCTGCTTCGCGCTGAGCTGGAAATTGTCCGTTTCGAATAGCTTCCGATCGAGGATCATGTCCTTGGTGGTGGCGACATAGGTCCTGAAATGCGCAGAGTCCCGGTGAGCCTCGTAAGCAGCGTTGTCGGCATACATCTCGAAGAAGCGAAGATGGTTTGGCTTGCCCTTGATCGAAACGGCATAGAGCGCCAGCACTCCCGGCTCCACCCGGATCGACGTCTCCATCTCGACTTTGACGGCGGCCGAATAAGCTTCCATTTGGGCCGGATCGATTTCCAGCTCCGCGATGCGGACCACGGGAGTGCTCGTATCCTGAGCCTTCGCCGAATGGCCAGCCAGCGTCAGCATAACCACGCCAAAGACAACGAAAATCTGCTTGATATCCATGGAAGGTTCCTCAATTGATCACGACCGGTTTGCAAAGACATCCTTGACGACCGGCATGGCTGAGAACACACATGGCCAGCCGCTATAAAAGGCGAGCTGGGTCAGCGCTTCGGACGCCTGTTCCTGCGTCAAGCCGTTATCCATCGCGCGGCTGAGGTGGTAGGTGACCTGTGCGACTTGACCATTCGCGACTAGGGCCGCGACGGTGACGAGGCTGCGATCCCGCGGCGCCAGACCGGGACGAAGCCAGAGGTTTTTAAACAGGATCTCTGCGGTGTAGTGCACGACACCGGGGGATACGTCGCCGAAATTGGCCTGGACCCCAGTCGCGCGTTTTGTTTCCACCTCCTCGTTCAAGGGAAGAAGCTGCGGTGACGCCTCGGGCAACTGATCGGCACTGATGCCACGTTCGGTGAAAATATCCTTGACGATCTCGACAGCGAAGAAGGCATTGGACCATCCGGTGTAGAAGGCGAGATGCGTCACGATTTCGGAGACCTCCGCAGCCGAGACGCCACTGTCGAGTGCCTTGTTGACGTAATGCGGCAAGCCGATCGTCTGGTTGCGCGCGATGAGTGCTGCCACGGTCACGATGCTGCGGTCTCTTGCCGACAGCCCGGAGCGGCTCCAGAGATCGCCAATGACCGTGTTCTGGGTATAGGCGGCCAAGGCCGGTGAAACGCTGCGTAGATCGTCAAGTGACAGTGCGGGATGTTTGTCGGTTGGTGTGGCCATGATGTTGATCCAATCGGTTCAAGAATTGATGGGTGTCACTTTGATCGTCGCGGCGCGGGCGCGCGCACCGATCATCGGGCTGAGGTAACGGCTCTTGGCGTATTTCGCGCGGTAGGCATCGTCGATACGGTCGTTGATTGGCCCTTCGGCAGGCGCGAATTCGACGTCTTTGGTCATCCCGGCGACCGACACGCGGCCGGCCTTCTGTGTGACAGCGGCCTGGTACCAGCGGGATGCCTGCCCGTTATATCCTCTTACGTAGAGTGCGCCATCGACAACCACCGACCAAATCCATGTCGGCGTGCCGTAGGTAGTGCCGTCTCCGCGAAACGGGGAGATATGCAGATCGTCCGATACGGCGATCTTGCCGAGCTCCTGATCTGACCAAGCCATGAGAAAATACCTTCCATTGATTTAGGGGTATTCAGTCAGCAAATACCCCAGGGATCGCCGCGAGCGTGACCGATCCTTGAAATATAGTATCTAGTTTTATTTCGATTAGGCGCTAATATCTCATTGAACTTATATCGGAGATCAATGAATGCGGCGGGAAGATCTTGGCGACCTGATGGCCTTCCTCACCGTGGCCGAGGAACAGAGTTTCACGAAAGCAGCGGCTCGTCTCGGAACATCGCAATCCTCCCTCAGCCTGATCATACGACGGCTGGAGGAACGGCTCGGTCTTCGCCTCCTGACCCGAACCACCCGCAGCCTCGCCCCGACGCCGGCAGGGGAGCAACTTCTTTCGACCCTGCGACCCGCCTTGGGGAATATCGATGCGCAACTCTCGGCGCTGACCGAGTTTCGCGACAAACCTGCGGGCAACTTCCGCATCACCGCCGGGCAACATGCCATCGACACCCTGATCTGGCCGAAGCTATCGAAATTCCTTTGGGACTATCCCGATATAAAGGTCGAGCTCGTGGCAGAATCCGCCCTGACGGATATCGTCGCGGAACGCTTCGACGCCGGCGTTAGGCTCGGCGATCAGGTTGAAAAAGACATGATCGCGGTAGCCGTGGGACCGATGGCTCGGATGATTGCCGTAGCGGCGCCCGCCTGTTTCGACCAGCTGGCTCCCCCCTCGACTCCGCAAGAGCTTACGGCCCATCGATGCATCAATCTTCGTCTGCCGAGCTATGGTGGCTTTTACGCGTGGGAATTTGAAAAGGATGGTCACGAGCTGCGGGTTCGTGTGGACGGACAGGTCGCGTTCAACGCCGTTCCTCAGGCCGTGATTGGAGCCTTGGATGGCTATGGTATCGCGTATCTTCACGAGGACGCCGTTCGTGAGCATTTGGACAGCGGCCGGCTCGTGCAGATACTGGCAGACTGGACGCCACCGTTTGCGGGCTACCATCTGTACTATCCGTCGCGACGCCATCCATCCCCGGCATTTTCCATGCTGGTCGATGCGCTCAGGCACCATCCGGCAGCATGACTGGTTCGGGCTTATAAAGTGGCGAGGGATGGCGCCTAGCTCAAATTTGCCGATCAGCGCGTGAGATGCGCATTAAAGAAGCCTTCAAGCTCCCGGAAATATTCCTTTGCCTCATGCATGTCCGGCGAGAACAGATATTGTGCGTGAGAAAGGCCCTCGAAAACAACCAGATCGGCGACCGCGCCGGCTTCCCGGAGCTTGCGATGAACACGGACTGTATTGCTCAAAAACAGGTCGCGGGTGCCCGTGACCAGGATTGTCGGTGGGAAGCCCCGATAGTCGCCGTAGATCGGCGATAGGTAGGGATCCTTCATATCATGGTTGCCCGCATACAGCTTCGCCGCGTCGCCCAGCCAACCTTCGTAGCGAACGAGGACATTGTCGACACTGTCATTGCTAAAATAACTGTCGCCGATTTTTTCGAGGTCAGCCCAAGGCGTGCCAGCGGCGATCGCTCCAGGAAGCGGCAGACCCTCCGCTTTCGCGCGAAGCACCAGTGCCAGGGTCATGGCCCCGCCCGTCGAGGTTCCAAACACGCCAATCCTGGATGCATCGTTCGTCGCCAGGACACCTCTATAAACTGCAAGGGCATCATCCATTGCCGCCGGATAAGGAAAATCCGGCGGCATCCGGTAGTCGACGGAAATCACCCGCACATGACCCAGACCGGCCATCATGATCGCTTCGCCCGTTCCGGCCTCGCCGGGATTAAGGACGTATCCGCCGCCGTGAAAATGTATGAGGACGCGATCGCGGTTTTCCGGTGATACTTCTTTGGGAACGATCGTAAAGACATTGACGCCGGCAATCTTACTCGCCTCGACGGTCACGCCCATCTTCTCGCGCAAAGCAGGCAGCCCTGCGCTTGCCTTCTCTGCACCTTGCGCAATCCATGATTTCCAGTCGTCAGCCGTCGCCGGATGGTCGTTCCATGTTGCCATCGATCCGGTCTGGATGAGCGCGCGCAGCTCGGGACTTGCAGCCTCCGGGAGAGGGAGCTGACGCGCTGGCACGTCGCGTATCTCCTGCGCCAAAACAGGCGGCGCGAGCATCAAGCTGGCGATAATATATAGAATTGGCCTCATGGCGTGCATCTTGAACTCCAACTGTAGGGACGATGGGTCATTGGCGGGTTCGTGGTTCACGGCGAACATCGGTGGACGAGGTGTTGGCGCCGTGCCCCGAATGTTGAGCACGGGCCAGATGAGACGCGGCTATCATAAGGGGCCTCAAGGGGTAGAGGGCACCGAGTTCGAAGCGCTGCCTACAGTCAGAGCCTCCCAATTCTGGTGCGCAAACTTCAGTTTTTCGCCGTCGTCGAGAGAGAGCCCTTCGACGAACAGCCGGGCGTCGTTTCCTGGACGATATTGGTAGGGATAGTCAGTGGAGAACAAGATCCGATCGATGCCGACTGCATCAACGGCCTGGCGCAGATAGGCCTCGTTATACATGCCGCTTGGGGTCAGATAGAGGTTGTTGCGCACGTAGTGAATGAAGGGATGCTTCAATCCCGACACGCGATCGAGCATCACAAGGCGCTCAAGATAAAAGATGACAAGCTCGCCCCAGTGGCCAAGGATCACCTGTAGGTTGGGGTGCCGGTCGAAGACGCCGGCCAGAACGATGCGAACGAACTGCATGCCGGCTTCATAATGCCAACCAAGTCCGAACGTCGAAAGCGCGAGGTCGACCGGTGCGCCGAAGCCTGAGTAATAGGCTTCGCGAACACTCGATTGAGGGATTTGGGGGTGAATGAGCAGCGGGACACCGAGTTCGGCGGCGACGGCAAATGTCGGCCCGAAGATCGGATGATCCATACTTTTTTCTTCCACCCGGCCATACAGGATGGCTCCTTTACACCCGAGGTGCTCTACGCTTCGCTGCAATTCCCTCGCAGCAGCATCAGCGTCCGCAGATGGCAGCACCGACAGTGCCTGGAAGCGCGATGGATGGGTCGTGACGGCCTCGGCGAGCATGTCGTTCGTACGACGCGCGAGATCGACGCCGTGATCACCAAGATTGTTGAGACCGGGCGTCGTGAGAGAGAGCACCTGCACATTGACCCCGGTCTCATCCATGAGCGCCAGCCGCTTTTCGCCGAGATCCGCGAGGCGTTCTTCGATCACGCCACGGTTCAGCCCTAAGGTTCCGTCGTCGGCGCCAGGGGTCGTGCTCCAGGCGTTTTTCACGTCATTTGGCAGCACATGCTCTTCTATGGCGATAATTTTCATAGTCGGCTCCAATTGCTTTCGACGCCATTTTTGCCAGGCGCGCGACGTTGGGGCGGCGATGAGCGAGCAATACCGCCCCAACTATATGAACACTCGGCCGATCAGCTTATGGCTGTGAGCTTATCGACGATTGCCTTGCCGACGCCGTGTGCCGATGCTGGATTTTGGCCTGTGATCAGGCGACCATCGGTGACGACATTCTCCGACCAGTTCGGCGCCGGCTGGTGTAGCGCGCCGCGGTCCTTGAGGGTTGATGCCAGCAGATAGGGCACGACCTTGTCGTATTTAACCTCCGCCTCCTCTGCATCGGTGAAGGCAGCAAGCTTCTTGCTGGCCACGAGATAGCTGCCGTCGGACAGCTTCGCGTTCACCAGCGCGGCCGGGCCGTGGCAAACCGCGGAAACGATGCCGCCGGCTTCCCATATTTCGCGGATGACGCGCTGCACGGCCGGGTCGTCTGCGAAATCCCACATCGTGCCATGGCCCCCGGCAAAGAATACCGCCGAGTACCGCGCTGGATCGAGGTCCGCGAGTACCAGCGAATGGGCGAGCGCGTCGCGAAACGCCTTGTCCTTCCAGAAGCGGTCGTTGACCGGATCGGAAAGGTCGAAGAAGTCGATCGGCGGATGTCCGCCGCGAATGGAGGCGATCTCCACCGGGAGACCCGCAGCCTTGAACACTTCGAGGGGATGGGTGAGCTCCACCATTGCAAAGCCGGTCGGCTCGCCGGTGTCGCCGCGGATCGGGTGGCTGGTGACCACGCAAAGGATGGGCTTGATATTATCTGCCATTGTCTTGGCTCCTCATGATTTGAGCGAGGCCATGTCGATGACGAAGCGATATTTGACGTCGCTCTTCAACATGCGCTCGTAGGCTTCGTTGATCTGTTGGATGGGGATAATCTCGACGTCGGAAACGATGCCGTGCTGACCACAGAAATCCAGCATTTGCTGGGTCTCCGGCACGCCGCCGATGAACGACCCGGAGATCGCTCGACGACCTTGCACAACAGAACCCGCCCTGACCGGAGTTGCCAAAGGCCCCATGTAGCCCACGAGGACGAGCACGCCTTCGAGCGCCAGGGTGGTCATGTAAGGATTGACGTCGTGATCGTAGGGAACGGTATCGATGATGACGTCGAACCGCCCTGCCACCGCCTTCATTTGCTCGGGGTCTCCCGAAAGCACGACATGATCAGCACCGAGACTGAAAGCGTCTTCTTCCTTGCCGGCTGAACGGGTGAACAGCGTGACGTCCGCGCCGAGTGCCTTGGCAAGCTTCAACGCCATGTGGCCGAGACCGCCCAGACCGATCACCGCGACCTTGCTGTTCTCTCCCACTTTCCAGCGATGAAGCGGAGACCAGGTCGTAATGCCGGCACACAGAAGCGGTGCTGCGCCCGCCGGATCCAGCCCCTCCGGCAGCTGTAATACGAACTTGTCGCGCACGGTGATGGAATCGGAGTAACCGCCAAAGGTGACGCTGCCGTCTCGCCGGTCGATGCTGTTGTAGGTGAACGTGGCGCCCTCGACACAGTCCTGCTCCCAACCCTTCAGACACGGTTTGCAATGCTGGCAGGAATCGACCATGCAGCCGACGCCGACCATGTCCCCTGTCTTGAAACGGGATGCGTCCGTTCCGACCTCGCGCACCCGGCCGACAATCTCGTGGCCAGGGACGATCGGGTAGGTCGTGAAACCGCCGTGGTTCCTGGCCAAGTGCAGGTCAGTATGGCAGACGCCGCAATACAGGATGTCGATGACGACCTCATCCCGTCCCGGAGCACGTCGTTCGAAGGCGAAGCGCTCCAGCGGAGCAGTGGCCGATTGGGCGGCAAAGCCAAGTGCATTCATGGTGGTTCTCCATTCATGCCTGTTCTCCAGGCGTGATTGCCCTGGTCATGCCAAGGCAGCGTGACCTGGGCTAAAGGTGCGAGCTGGAATCAGACATTGCCGGGTGCGAAAAGGGGTTCCCAGTGGAAGGGGCCGAGCGGGATGACCTCCCAGCCGATGAGGCCGGCCTTGGCGAGCGGGAAGTCGGCAAGCACCGCCTTGGCTGCCTCAACGGACTCAGCTTCCGCGATGATCGCGACTCCTGGACGGTCCTGTCGGAAATAAATGTCGCGGATGACGCCATCCTTGTACATCTTCCAGGAGTGCCGGACTTCATCCAGCATATGCGGCTGGTATTTCTCGAGGCTGGCGCCGGGCTGCGGAATATCAAGGCAAAGCAGTTTCATCTCAAGGATCCTTTTGTGTGTTATGCTGATTGGGTGAGGGTAAATCGCCGCGTGATCTCGACGACGCGGCGGCCAAGATAGCGCGCGGTCCGAAGGTCGCACTCTGGCGGCGCCACATCCGGTGCCTGGTCAATGTTGGCGTGGGTCATCACGCCGAGCCAGCTCCCAAGTCGATTGAGGTCGTCCGGGCTCGATGTGCTGCTGTTGTTTCCTGGCATCAGGTCGAGACCGACCCAGATCATGCCGTGCTGGGCGGCGAACAGCGCCATGGAAACAAGCGAGTTCAGCTTGTCCCCATGTTGCGCGCCGGAATTGGTGAAGCCGGCGCTGATCTTGTTGCGCCATTTGAGTTCAGTCCAGGCGGCCTTGGTGGACTCCTCGAAGAACTGCTTGAGCCGGGCGCTGATCATCCCATTGTAAGTCGGTGAGCCGAAGATGATCGCATCGCTCTTCTCGAGAGCTTCCCAGTCGACCGGCCCATCGGCGACGGGGATCAGCTCTACCTGAACATTGTCCACGTCTCCGGCACCTTCGGCGACTGCCTGGGCAACACGCGCCGTGTGCCCGTATCCACTGTCAAATACAATCGAAACCAGCAATTGTCCGTCCTTCTTGATGATGAATGCCCGCGCTCTGACGCGATCGCCGATCTTGGGCGGTTCAAAACTCGTTTACCGAGAGAGGTTTCTATCGTAGAATTTACGTCAGCAGTGGCGATAGTTTTTCCGTTATATGCTTCCCGACATTCTACATCAGAGGCAGAAATGGTTGGTTCAAAGTCGGTTCGCGATAGATTTGACGGTATCGAAGTATTCGTCGAGGCGGTCGAGGCCGGCGGTTTCGCCAAGGCAGCAGACCGGCTGTCGCTGACACGCTCGGCGGTCGGCAAGTCGATCGCGCGACTGGAGGAACGGCTCGGCGTCCGCCTTTTTCAACGGACGACGAAAATGCAGTGCCTCACCGAAGACGGTCAGCAATATTATGAGCGGTGTCTGCGCGCCATTGAAGAACTGCGTGCAGGAGAAGCGATGTTGGAGACCGGCCGTCAGGAGGTCGCCGGTCGGCTCAGGGTGTCGGCTTCGGTCCTATTCGGGCGCTATTGCGTCGCCCCCATCTTGCGGTCCTATGCTCGTCAGCATCCCCGACTTGAACTCGAACTGAGTTTCAGCGATCGCCAGATCGACCTGATCGCCGATGGCTTTGATTTGGCGATACGGAACGGTGCGCTGGGTCATTCATCAGCCCTACGCGGACGCCGGTTGGGCAGCCAGCGCAAAGTCCTGTGTGCGTCGCCAAGCTATATTGCGACAAGAGGCGAGCCTAGTTCGATCAAGGACCTTACCAATCACGACCTGCTGGCCTACTGGAGAGGCGATCATGGGTTGGCTTGGCAGCTACCCGACCAAACGGGCATACTCACAGACGTTGCGGTAACCGCGCGGCTGCGTTTCGACGATCTCGAGGTGATCGCGGACGCCGCCGTCGAAGGCATGGGGCTTTGTTGGCTGCCTTACTGGCTTCTTCGCGATCGGATACGGCAGGGCGAGTTGGTAGAGCTTTGGGCAGATCGCCCGAGCGCCTCAATGGAATTCTATGCTGTCTGGCCCGCAGCCCAGCATCTGCCGCTTCGCTCTAGGCTGGCGATCGACGTGCTCGCCGCCGAACTTCCCAAAAGCTTTGAAGGCTAGGACTGAACTGCGGGCCATTGCCCCAGGCGCAGGCCAACATCGCCATGAAGCACACGGCGCAGAAGACACCGAGGCGCAACGGCCGGTCTGAGTTGATCGATTGCACAAGCGGCGTGTCAAGAACGCGAGATATGCCCTGAGGAGACGGCAAACACCACCCAATTGTACATTCCCGCAACGTCTGATAAAAAATTCTCGTCGAAAGAGTGCTGACCGGATGGTAGCCCGGTCGCCGTCTTAGCTGACGGCAACTCTTCCCCTCGGGGTATCCGCGACACCTGGACCGGCTTGCCGGTTGCAAAGGTGTGTCCGCTGATAACCCCAAGTCATAGTGGGCGCACCTTCTCAATTCGTTAGAAGGATGTACGACTTTGAAACTTACAGGAAACACAATACTCATCACTGGCGGCGCAACGGGCATCGGCTTCGCGCTCGCGCGGCGCTTTTCCGAGAACGGCAATCAGGTCATTATCTGCGGCAGAAGCCAATCCGCGCTGGAGAAGGCGAAAGCCGAGGTGCCGGCAATAGTGACGCGCATTTGCGACGTGGCTGACACAGATAGCCGCCGCGCGATGATCGAATGGCTGAAAGCCGAATACCCCACCCTGAATGTGGTCATAAACAATGCAGGTATTCAGGCGCGGCGTGACTTCACAGGCGATCCGGCGATTGCAACACTTGACCAGGAAGTTGCGATCAATTTCACGGCCCCCATCCATCTGATCGCAGAGCTGTTACCGACATTGAGACAGCAGGGGCAGGGGTTTATCATTAACGTCAGCTCCGGTCTGGCCTTCTCGCCGATGGCGGATGTTTCTGTCTACTGCGCGACCAAGGCCGCGATACATTCCTTCACGCTCAGCCTGCGTCACCAATTAAAATCGACAGGTATCCGGGTGGTAGAAATCGCCCCACCAATTGTCGACACCGGGCTCGGTGGCAATACTCGCAGCGGAGGGACAGCCAATCAAATGATGGTGACCCCGGAAGAGTTTGCCATCGAGGCATTTGCACAGCTCGAAGCGGACAAGGACGAAGTCTTGGTCGGTGTTTCCGCCAAGACACGCGAGCTAGGCGAAGCCATGTTCGAGCGCATGAACAGCCGCGCCTAAAGAATTGCGGATTGCCGTGATTTTCGCGGCAATCCTCTCAAGCTCTGCAAGAGCATGGTGCCAGAAACTGGCACGTAGATGTGCATAGTGGTTTTCGACCAGAGCAAGATTCTCCATCAAGTTTGCCGGGTTTGCCGCGATCTCGACGCGAAGGATGCTGGCGCAGGTAGGTCACGCGGCGGCAAGGAGAGTGCGCTAGTCGCACGATCAGAACTTAGCATCACAAGTTTCGGAGCGCCTGCCTAACTTCGAAAAAGGAAAAATATGAAAGCCGTTAAATTCAACGAATATGGTGGCACCGATGTCCTGCGGGCCGAAAGGCTCAATTTTTCTGGCCGCTTGCTGGCTACCGATCGATACGACGCGAAAAACGACAGTTGCAACGAAAAACCCTCATTTTCTAAGGATCTAGAACCATGTCTAGCGTAGAGCCACTCGACCCGTCGTTTCCGTTAACCCGCCAGATGGAAGTCGACGCCGCCCCCATCGTGTTGGTCAATCTCTGCACCATGGCGCCTGAAGACGAAGCAGCGTTCTTGGTCGCCTGGGCCGCTGATGCCGCCTTCATGAAGAGCCAGCCAGGCTTTATCTCGACACAGCTCCACCGCGCGCTAGGAGACAGCCCGACCTACCTTAACTATGCGGTCTTTGAATCTGCAGCGGCATGGCGTGCGGCCTTCAGGCATCCCGATTTTCGGGAGGCAACCAAGGCGCATCCGGCGTCGGCGGTCTTTCGTCCTCATCTCTTTCAGAAGGTCGCTGTGCCGAACTTGTGCACCGCATAGCGGGGCGCCGACTCCCGAGTTCCATGCTTGGAGATGCAAAGCGCTCATTGCCCACGGCAACGTAGAAAGCCTGTTTGGGCTTTGATGCAACGCAAAGCCTCCTCCTTGATTAGCGCGACCGGCAACCGATTGCGGCAAACCCAAACTACCATCCCAAGTGGGCCAGCCGCATCAACCTCGGCTTGCCCAACCATGCGGCCAAGTCGAACAGGCGTCGGTAAACTCGGCACTTATCTGTACCTTCTTGCAGCCGACCATGCGGCTCGGGAACTTTGCGTTTGATCGTTCTGAAAGAATGGTGACAGAAACTGTCCCCATGCTGGTTTATGTACGTTTGCAATTGCAGAGAGAGACGTCGAATCCTCTCTCGTACAACGCCAGAAAGGATCTGAAAGCATGTCCAGACTTAAATCAATCGACGCTTCTTCAGTCGCTTGCCAGAAGGCGGCGCGACCTCGCCTCCATGACAAAGCTACCGTTTTTGAATTTGCTTGGCTTGAGGCACTCTGATGAAAAGAATTCAATATAGCAGGTATGGCGGCCCGGAGTTGATGCGGGTCGAGGATTTCGAGTTGCCCGCGGTCGGAAAAGGCGAGGTTGCCGTGCGGGTCAAGTTCGCGGCGATCAATCCTATCGATTGGAAGCTCCGCGCCGGCCAAATGAAGATCGTCACCGGCAGAACCTTTCCCCGCGCCATGGGAATGGACTTCTCAGGGATAGTTACTGCGGTCGGCTCCGACGTCACGCGGCTCAAGATTGGCGACGCGGTATTCGGTCTTGCCAAGTTCAAGGAAAGCGGTGCGTTCGGGCAAGCCGTGGTGACAAAAGATATGTTCCTGGCTCGAAAGCCGGATAATGTTTCTTTCGAGGATGCCGCATGCCTTGGCACACCAGGCGTCACGGCTTGGAACGGACTGATCGACAAGGCAAAGCTGCGGCCTGGCCAGCATGTGTTTATCAACGGCTGCGCCGGGGCTGTCGGCGAAGCGGCCGTGCAGATCGCGCAGCTCTTTGGCGCCACTGTTTCGGGGAGTTGCAGCGCGCACGATATGGAGCGTGCCAGATCGCTGGGCGTAAAGACGGTCTATGACTATCGCACTACCGATCTGTCCAAGATTGCTGATCGCTTCGACGTCGTCTACGATACGGCGGCGACGCTGACACTTTCCGACGGGATGAGTATGCTGAGCAAAGGCGGCGTATTCCTGGATTTGAACCCTGGGCTCGGCAAGTTCATTCGCGCAGCCTTTGATCGCCGGCTCAAGCCCATCATTGGTTCTCCCCGAGCCGAAATCCTGGAAAAAGTTGCCGAAGCAGCGGGCGCAGGCAAGTTCAAAATCCCAATTGGAGAAATTGTTTCTCTGAGCAGTGCGATCCCACTCATTAGCGAGCTCGAGAGAGGCCGCAAACTAGGTGGCAAGGGCGTCATGGCAATGGAGTAGAAATGGCAAGAAGTCATCGACTGTTTGACCTGATGCAAGTCCTTCGCAGACATCGCGCGACGGTGTCGGGGCAAACGCTTGCCAACGAACTCGGCGTGTCTCTGCGCACCATACGCAGAGACGTTGCCACCCTGCAGGATATGGGCGCAGACATCGATGGTGAGGCAGGTGTCGGCTATATCTTGCAGCCCGGCTTCCTTCTCCCCCCGCTGTCGTTTACGGACGAGGAAGTCCAAGCGCTCGTGATCGGTGCCCAGTGGGTTAGTCGCCAGACGGACGACTCGCTGGCCTTCGCCGTGAAGAACGCGCTGGCCAAAATCAATGCTGTTCTTCCACCTGACATGCGATCCGGTCTCAACGAAGATATGATATATGTGGGGCATCCCCTGAAAGGGGGCGGCCCGCTGGATCTAAGCGAGATCCGCAGGTCACTGCGAGAGCAGCGCAAGCTGCGCATCACGCTATCTCAGAAACATCTCAACCTGGGAAAGGAGATCGTCTGGCCCATCATGCTGGGGTTCATAGATTCAAAACGTTTTATCGCGGCCTGGTGTGAACTGGACGAAAAGTTTCGGGTGATCGGATTGGAAGACATCGAAACTGCGGAGGTCCTGGCCGAGCGATATTCACGAAACCGCCGCCAGCTCGTAAAGGAATGGCGTGCACAAGAGCTGAGGCCCTGTAACAGCGAAGGCGAAGTTTGTTGATCCTAACTTCTATCGCCGACGTTTCGGCGAACTAAGCAATCTCCGATGGGCCGTTTCCAGGATATCATCCGCAGCGGAACACGCGGTCGCTTCTTCAATTCGCCGGTCTGGTCATCCGCCTGGAAACGGAAACGCGTAGCGGAAAGCAGGGGCGAACGGCGGACTATCTCAATCGCCTGGAGAATGGCCGACAGTATTCGGCGATGCAAAGATGTTGACGGCGCTCCTCGACCGCCTGAGCCATCACTGCGAGATCGTCGAGACCGGAACTGAATCTTGGCGCTTTAAGAACCGCTCTCAGAGCTAAGAGCTAAGAGCTAAGAGCCAAGAGCGACATAACCCGCGCTTGGCCCACCCTCTGTACCCCCAGCCAGCGCCGGGCAGGCCAAGCGCTGATCTACCGCAAATGGGGTCAATGTTCAGTGCTGATTGACAATCCGCTCTGCTGGCGCTGCAGATGGATTTCTACGATCGCACCGCCGCCCGTCCGGTTCGCAAGCTTGAGATCTCCTCCATGAGCGATTGCTATTGCTCTTGCCACTGAGAGCCCAAGCCCCGTTCCGCCAGTTGCGCGCGAACGCGACGGATCGCCCCGCCAAAAGGGGTTGATCGCGACCGCCTGCATGTCCTCCGGAAAGCCCGGGCCACGATCGAGAACACGAATGACGGCGCTTCCATCCGCCAGGATGTTGATTTCCACTGAGAGCTGACCCGGCACAGCCTGATATTTCCATTGAGAATTGACCCATGTTTCAACCGT